>JANQST010000563.1 GCA_028279155.1 Cyclobacteriaceae bacterium | reverse complement strand
GGGTCCAGGTTTCCTGTTGGCTCATCTGCGATTAGGATCTTAGGTTCATTCACAAGAGCTCGAGCTATCACTACACGCTGCTGCTCTCCTCCTGAAAGTTGGTGCGGCATTTTAGAGGAAATTGCCCCAAGTCCAACACGCATCAAAACCTCTGCAATTCTCCCCTTCATTTTAGCAGCATCTTTCCATCCGGTAGCCTTCATCACGAACGTTAGGTTTTCTGCTACAGACCGATCATAGAAAAGCTCAAAATCCTGGAAGATGATACCGATGTTCCTTCTTAGAAAGGGAATTTCCTTATTTTTTAAATTGGAAAGGTTGTAACCCACAACTTCAGCAGATCCTACTCTAAGTGGCAAGTCTGCATAGAGTGTTTTGAGTAGTGATGATTTTCCACTACCCGTTCTGCCAATCAGGTATACGAATTCTCCCTTCTCTATTGTAAAATCCAGATCACTTAAGACCGTCTTCTCTTCTTGAAAAACAGAAGCTTGTGATAATATCACTACATAATCATCTGAAAAGGACATTTCTTTTACAACTCTAATTTTTGCAATTTACCATAAGGAATGGAAGCAATGATCTCTTTCAGCTCCTCTTCTTTTCCTTCCAACCCAAATCTATCCATTTTTTTCAACGGGCGATCTGCACGAAAGTAGGCAACAAGCACAAAATTTTCGTCTCGAATCTGTATGTAGTCAGGGATGATGGTTTTTCCCTTAACCTTGATGATGTACATTTCTTTAAGTTGTATCTGTACCATCAACTACGAAATAAGCTATTTGTTAGATTTATGATAATCGGCTAAGAATTTTTCAAGACCTATATCTGTCAACGGGTGCTTAAGCAGTCCGGTTATGACGCTCAGGGGACAAGTCGCCACATCTGCTCCCATTTCAGCACATTCAATCAAATGCATGTTGTGGCGAATAGAGGCGGCCAATACTTCAGTCTCGAATCCGTAATTATCATAAATTCCAACAATTTGCTCAATCAATGCAAGCCCATCAGAGCTGATATCATCTAGTCTTCCTATAAATGGAGAAACATAGCTAGCTCCGGCTTTAGCAGCCAATATTGCCTGGCCGGCATTGAAGATTAACGTACAGTTGGTCCGAATGCCCTCAGCAGTTAGTGCTGAAATAGCTTTTACGCCATCTTTGATCATTGGGATTTTAACAACTATTTTATCGTCGATTTTAGCAAGTTTTTTACCCTCTTCCACCATTTTATCAAATTCGGTAGAAATTACTTCCGCACTAACATTATCATCCACAATATCACAAATATCCTTGTAATGCTTAAGAATGTTTTTGTCTCCGGTAATTCCTTCCTTCGCCATCAGGGACGGGTTGGTTGTAACACCATCTAATACACCCAAATCCTGGGCCTCTCTGATTTCATCAAGGTTGGCGGTATCAATAAAAAACTTCATATGATTAGGTTAACAGTTGGAAATAAAAAAAGGCAAACGAAGCATCGCACCGCTACAACCACCTACCCTTGCTACCGTCAGGTCCTGGGGGATTCAGCAGGAGCTGGTCGTACCCGTTTGCCGAAGCGCAAAGTTAGTAAATACAATAAAAGGATTTCCAGATAAATTCAACTTTGTTACGGCTTATCAATTATCTTATAGAAATCATAAGCAAACGGATCCATGTGTTCATCAAAATGATCAAGTTCTATTGCTGATTCATCTGGTTCGGATAACTCTTCTAAATCATCGAGTCTTTCAAGGGCTTTGTCTTCCGGTTCCATGACTCGAATATAGAAGTCAGATGAATAGCCAATGCAATCAGAAAATTATGGTTCTGTTAGCTATTGCTCAGAAATGTTAAACTCATTTAATATAACCACTAATTCACTCAACATCATGGCTGTTGCCCCCCATACCATTTTTTGTTGAAGGTCAAAATAGGGAGAGGATAGAATATACCCATCTCGAACGTCAATATCTCTTGTTTTTCTTTTTTCCAGGTCCAGTAAATCCTTGGCTGCCGGGGTTATGATCTCCTTTACTTCACGTCGATCCGGAATGAAATCAGGGACTTGATTCGCTATACCAATGACTGGCAAAATATCATAATTGCTGGCACCAACAAAGAATTGTGAGAGGCTACCTAAAACCCGAACATCACTTTTGTTAATTCCTATTTCTTCTTCGGCTTCTCGAAGAGCAGTTTGAATTAAGTCATCGTCTGATGCTTCTTTTCCTCCACCTGGTAATGCAATTTGCCCACTGTGAATCCCATTGTATTCGGGACGCTCGATTAGCGGAAACCGAACGATTCCATCTTCCTCATAAAACAAAATCAGCACTCCACCTTCCCTGGCCTGACCTTCGTGCTTAAACCGAATTCCAGTACCATTCTTGAGCTTAGGCAGCATCAAATTATGCGCCTGGGCTCCAGGCATTTCCTGCTTTAATCGTTTTTCGAAAAACTGTGCTAATGGGTCTAATTTCATGATTCCGCAAATTAGTAACCATTTTTCGACCAATATAATTTTTAGTTAGTCGAAAAACATCAAACTATCGGCATACAATAAACCCCTCAGTAAGGAAATTCCATAAATTGTAAATGCATCCTGACCCAAGCCCTAATATGGAAAATATACCTGCTTATATAAGTGGTACGTTTCTGGCAATAGTAGCTGCTGCAGTAGGATTCATTTTTTACGCAGTAAACTTTGTCGCAGCAGGTAGAAGGAACTTCACCCCTACGATCATCCTCACACTACTATGTGTCTGGATTTTCCTCGTTTCTATTTTAACATTCAATGGCTTCTTCCAGGACTTTTCATCACCTCCCAGATTGATGATCTTCGTGGGAGTTACCGTTTTATCCATTTTGGTGCTTCTTATCTATAAAAAGACAAGGACATTTCTGAATAAAATGCCGATCACAACTCTTACTTATATTCATATTATTAGGGTACCGGTAGAAATGGTATTGCTATGGCTGGGAATCATTGGAGCGGTTGGTATGGAATTAACATTCGAGGGTTCCAATTTTGATATTATATCAGGCATTACGGCACCCTTTGTAGGGGTATTCATGATTGGTAGTCGGAGTAAAAACAGGATTGGAGCAATTATATGGAATTTTGCTGCACTTGCGCTACTCATCAATATTGTAGTGAGAGCTGTTTCTTATACGCCATATTTTTACGAATATACTTTAGGCGGGCAACCCCAAAATATTGCGGTGTTCTACTTTCCTTTTGTGCTCCTTCCAACCTTAGTAGTTCCCATCGTATTTTTCTGTCACATTGTATCGCTGAATCAATTGCTGTTTGTAAAGGAGCCTTCGCAATTTTGATTAAATAATCTAATACTTGATTCTTCGTTCTTCTCAGCTCCGATAATCCATGCCTCGCATGCCTTTCCCTGATCTCCACTCTTTTGATAGGCTATTCCCAAATAATTGTAAACCTCGTCAATGAAATCGGGCTCTTCTGCCGCTCTATCAAGCAAACGGATGGCCTGATTGTAATCTTCCTTTTTCAGAAAGTAAATTCCTTTGTTTCGGTAGGCCCACCCATTCTTAGGGTTGAGTAAAATACTTTGATCAATATCTTCCAATGCCAGGTCCAATGAATCCATTTGCAGATAGATGTAACCGCGGTTATTGAGAAAGTAAGGTTCTTGGGGAACAGCATCAAGTGCACGGTTGATTTCAACCAATGAAGCCAGGTAATTTTCATTCTTAAGATGAATCTGACTAAGGAGGTTTGAGGCATTCGGGTCGTTGGGGTTTAGATCAAGTCCTTGTGCCACGATTTCGGATGCGGCCTTGAGATCTCCCTTCAAATAGTGTACGGTGGCAATGTTGATGATGGTTTCAGGATTCAAAGGGTTCAATGAGTCTGCCATCACAAAGCTTTCAAGTGCCTGATCATAAGCTCTGGTTTTCGTCTGCACCAGACCCTGGTAAAAAAAGACGAAAGCCGAATCCGGTTTCAAACTCATGATTTTATCTACATCATTCAAGGCCTTATCAAAACTACCAATTGACTCATAGGCATAGGCACGGTTGAAAAGAGCGTCCAGGTAATCCGGTTGTCTCTGGAGCGCCTGGTTATAGTCAAGAATTGCCTCATAGGGATGGTTCACTTCCATCTTGGCGACACCCCTGTTATTAAGTGCATAAGCGAAATTCGGATCGATCTTCAACGATTCATTAAACAGATCAACTGCCTTTGTATGGTTACCATCTTCTAATGCAAGATTTCCCATTTGGAAAAACCTATCCCGGCGATCCTGATCCGATTCACAAGCGGTTAAAAAGAGAAAAACAAAAATCGCTGAAAGAAGTTTTGATCTGATTTTCATAACAAAAAAAGCCTGCACAAAACTATGCAGGCTTTCAATGAATGTTGTTTACAACACTCAATATCTTTTCACAGATCCGCCGCTACTTGAACTTACATCAACATACCTTGGAGAACCTTTGTAGCGCACAGATCCGCCACTACTTGCACGGGCATCAACACGTTCTGAAGCGCTCACTTTAATGGATCCACCACTACTGGCACTCGCATCAACCTCTTCACATTCAACATCGTACGCATCATAATCACCACTGCTGCTCACTTGAATATCCTGCATCTTTGCTGACCCTTCTATCTCAATATCACCAGAGCTTGACACATCTGCCTCAATTTCATCTACTTCCACCTTCAATTCAACATCACCGGAGCTTGAAGCATCAATAGAAAGATCATCTGCTTTTATATTGGCACTGATAAAACCTGAGCTGGAAACATCCACATCAAAATCTCCATCTGTTTCAATTCTGTCTTCCACCTGGATAGAAGCTGAAGAAGAGGCAGCAAGAGCGTCTACTGATTTGAATGTGACATAGACTTCCACGTCCCGATCTCTATTCCTGCTCCAACGATCATTGTCATCTATCTCAATCTTTAATCGACCGAGACTCACATCCGTAATTACATCCTCTATATCCACCCCTTTGGCAACTACTCTTGCCTCTTCTTTATCCCCAATTTTCATGTATACATCTATTCCTTCTTGTGCACTTACACGAGAGAATGACGAAAGTGATCTTGTCTCTTCGGACTGAGCTAATACGCCACCTAATAGGAGAACGATTAGCGATAAACTAGCTACTGACTTTTTCATGAAACAAATATTAATACTTTTTTATTGATCCCCCACTACTTGAACTTACATCCACATACTTCGGAGAACCTTTGTAACGCACTGTTCCACCGCTGCTAGCTCTCGCATCCACCTTTTCGGATACTGATACTTTTACCGTACCACCACTACTTGCACTCACATCCACTTCTTCACTTTCAACATCATAGCCATCGTATTCTCCGGCACTATTGGCTTGAACGTCCTGCATCCGAGCAGTTCCTTCTATTTCAATATCTCCCGAACTAGAGACATCGGCTTCTATTTCGTCTACATTTACGATTAACTCTGCATCGCCAGCACTGGAAACATCCAACGATAAATCATCTGCCTTTATACTGGCTTCCAGGTCACCTGCGCTACTTACACTAACATCAAAGTCACCATCTGACTCCACCACTCCATCAGCTCTTAATGAAGCCGCAGAGGAAACTGAAATTGCGTTGATGGATTTATACGTTACATATACTTCCACATCAATATTTCGATGACGATCACCATCCAGGTGAATCTTAAGTCGACTTCCACTTACATCAGTCAATACATCTTCAAGGTCGATATTTCTTGACACGATTCGTGCTTCTTCCTTGTCTCCTTGTTTAATAAAAACATCAATTCCTTCGTTGGCTGAAATTCTGGAAAATGAGGATAAGCTTCTAGTTTCTTCTGATTGAGCAAAGGTGAAACCTGCAACAAGTACACCCATCAAGGTGATTAAAAATGATCTTTTCATATGTTTAAAAGTTGGGAAATAAGCGATTTGCTACAATTCAACATCATATCTAACCAATATGGCTCAATGATTAGGTTTAGCATTATGCTCATTTCATGGTTTTGAGTTTTCTTTTCTTTAAGAGATAAAGAAAATCAACAAAGGTTGCATTTTAGAGCGAACTAATATGCCCCTTTTTGTAGTCGGCCCAAGCAATGGTTTTATAATGATCGTCACCAATGAAGTTAAGGATGGGCTCCATTTGTTTAGGCTTAAGATATCCAGCAATAGGCTGAATGATTCGTAGCTCCTCATCCATGAAGACAGTGGTTGGGTAGCTCAATTGATTTCTGGTCAGTGCGGCCGCAAGTTCGTGCACTCCTCTTCTGCCTTGTGGAATGAAGTTAAATGTGTGTCCGTCAAACACAACCGACTCTCTTTGTTCGGCATTGAATTTTACCGGGTAAAAATTCTCGTTGATGTAGGAAGAAAGCGTTTCGTTGCTGTACGTCTCGCGGTCCATTACTTTGCACCATCCACACCAATCCGTATAAAGATCAATAAGCATCTTTTTAGGATTTTCCTTGTGTAGGGCAACAGCTTCTTCGAAAGTAAGCCATTTCACACCTCCTTCTTCAACTTCAGGAAAATTCCATGAAGATAGAGAAATGACCAAAATCAGGCTTAAAATGTACTTGTACGCTTTCATAACCATATTAACGTTAGAAACTGTGTTTTCAGTTTCGCAAGTACTAAGTTAATTAAATATGATCTTATTCTAGTGTCGCGGCAAAAACAACCGGATCCTTGAAAATCATGTCCCAAAGCAAAGCATCATTGAATATTTCATTGCCATTTTCGGATGATTTGACAATTGCAGTCCCATTTCCTTTCATCCCTTCAATTATAATATCAGCTGCATTGGAGAAGGAAAAGACAACCGAATGTGTGTAGTTCACTACTTCATCCTCGTAGAATTCTTTACTTGTTGTATAGTTCAATCCTTGGAAAAAGCCAGCAACAGAAGCACTATCAGCTTTCTGATTTCCAAGGAACCAGCCATCATTATTTACAAGCGCAAATGAACCTTCAGGATATGTAAATGATATCTGAGTTAAGGAATCCTTTTTTAGTCTTAATACAGAGTTATCACGATAGTCATTTGCAGTTTCGTAGATTGACATTTTCATGAATCCATTCGCGACGTATACATTTTCATCCTCGAAAAGTCGGACGAAAGAATAGAAACTCTGTTGACCTTCTACTCCGAATCTTCCCAGGACGATATCTGTAGCCACCTTATCCCCATTGTAAACTTTAACTCGGGTTCCCGTGGAATCCACCTCGTAATCTCTCCAGGCTTCTTTCTTTCTTGAAGCCAGCCTGCTTGGTTCGATGGTGTTTAGCGTTTGCAAAAGTGATTTTACCACATTTTCCTTGGTCGCCTTTTCTCCTCCACTAAGTGTCACAGCCCATCCTTCATTGTTTTTAGTAAGCTTTACATCACCTTTAGGACCAGAAATTTCAACCATGGTGGCTTTTGCAGTATCAATTTCCACCAACTCACTTCTTAGTGATTTGCTCCTTCCATCGCTTTTGGTGAACTGCACACCAAAATATAAAACCAGTAGCGCGCCGAGAATGATCAATAAGTTTTTCAGTGATAGTTTCATAACCTGCTATTTATTCAAAATTACCTTGCATCCATCGTTGCCTTTTCTTCTGATTTCGAAGCCTTCGTGCAAATGCATAGATTAGTAGCAATAAGATTGGAGCGAAAACATTTCCGTACTTAAGAAGATTCTTTGTTCCAT
>JANQST010000343.1 GCA_028279155.1 Cyclobacteriaceae bacterium | reverse complement strand
AGAAAAATGGAATGCCAGCAAGTGCCAATCCACAAATAAGAAAGGTGGCAAATGTCCATGGAAGCTTTTTACTTAAACCTCCCATAAATCTCATGTCTTGCGGATCTATATCTTTTTTCTGACGCATGTGATGAATCACAACTGCTGCTCCTAAAAAGAGCCCGGCTTTAAAAAAAGCATGTGTCCATAAGTGAAACATGGATACTTGACCTGAGCCAACACCAATCCCCATTACCATATAGCCAAGTTGAGAGATGGTGGAATAGGCCAGGACTTTTTTAATGTCATTTTGGGTAATTGCCGAAAGAGCTCCGTAGAAGGCTGTTGCTGCCCCAACAAATGCAACAATGACCAGGACATTGGGATCAAGAAATGGCCCAACCCTGAACAAAAGGTAGACTCCGGCGGCTACCATTGTTGCTGCATGTATAAATGCTGATACTGGGGTTGGTCCAACCATGGCTTTTACCAGCCATCCGGAAAATGGAAGTTGAGCAGATTTTCCAAAAGCCCCAATGGTGATTAAAAGAGAAGGCAGAAAAAGTAACGTTCCATCCAATTCGGAAATAAAAATGGAGTCTCCTTTACCAGAAATGAGTAAAATACCTGCAAGAAGTGCTACATCCGCAATTCTGTTGACCATAAAGGCAGTTCTTGCTGAGTTGGCTGTTTCTTCTTTGTTAAACCAAAATCCGATCAAAAGATAGGACGCGAATCCAACAAGCTCCCAAAAGACAAACAACAAAATCAAGTTGTCCGCAATAAGTAAGCCCATCATTGAAAATGTGAAAAAACCCAGTTTGGCAAAATATCTATGCCTCCCTGCATCATTTTTCATGTACACAAGAGAAAAGAGGTGGACTAGAAATGAAATAAAAGCCACCAATACAAGTAATATTGATGTTGGTGTATCAACAGAAATTCCAATTTGGAACCCAGGCATCCATTCCCATTTTGCTTGATAGTTACTATCGAATATCAGGAGTAAGTAAATGGCCAATACAAAAGAAATTCCTAAAAAAGCTGATGCTATGAATCTTCTGCTGTGTCGAAGTAAATAATCCGAGAGTCCACCCAAAAGTGGCAACAAAACAATGAGCGATATCAATGCATCAAGGTTCATTCGTTGCTCAGCTCATTTAATTCATCCAGGTTCGAAGAATGGTATTTTCTATACACATTGAGCAAAATTGCTAAGGCAATTGCCACCTCGCAAACAGTAAGAACAATTGAGAAAATAGCGAAAATCTGACCATTAAGATCCGTTCTTGAAAATGTAGCTAGCAGAAGGTTGGCACTGTTTAGGATGAGTTCAATACCAATCAACACAAAAATCACATTTCGTTTTGAGATCACAACAAAGATCCCTGAGCTGAATAAAAGCGCTGAAAGGTAGAGGTAGTATGTTGGGTCCAACTCAATCATTCGATGACATTTTAGCCAAATAAGATGCCCCGACCAAAGCTACCAACAGAACAAAAGCAATTAACTCAAAGGCTACAATATGGTTTGTCAAAAATGAAACTCCGATTTCCCTGACCTGATCTGAAGTGATGGTGGATTCAAAAGATTCGAAAGTAGCCTCTGAGAAAACATATACAAGCAGTGAAAAAATCGCTAAAGACAGAGCGAGTGCCAGTATGGAGTTTTTGCTTTCAGAGACAAGAACATCCTCACTGCCTCTTCTTGTCATCATAACTCCAAAGACCAGTAAAATCACAACACCTCCTGCATAGAGAAGAATCTGAACGATTGCCAGGAGTTCTGCATTTAGCAAAACATAGATTCCAGCCAGACTCACCAATACCAAGGCAAGCGCATACGCTGCATGAACTACATTCTTCGTGGATACAATAACCCCAACCCCAATCAAGGTCAACAGGAAAAAGAAGAATTGAACAAATTCACTCACTTTCTTTTAGGTATTGGTCTTGGTTTAAACACCGGCTTTCCTGCTGGTTTTTTCATCACAGGTTTTGCTTGTTTTTCAGCCCCACTAGTATTTTTTATAGCTTCTTTTTCTTTCTGAAACTCTTCCAGCTCCAGTTTCTTCTCATTTATCTCCCGCTCTGTCATTTTACTGAAAGAGAAATTGTGATCAAGAATATTCGAAGTGCTGTAGTCAAATTCATCTGTCATGGTTAAACACTCGGTTGGACAAACAACCGTGCAGAGGCCACAAAAGCAACACTTAGCCATGTCTATATCAAACTTTGCTGCATGGATTCTTAAGGGTGTTCCATCTGAGGTTTTCCCATATTCTTCCACTGCCCGTATTGGTTCAATTTCTATGCAGTCAACCGGACAGATCTTGGCACATTTATCACAAACTATGCAGTCGTCAATTTCATTGTGCAGCTTGTATCTCCCATGGTCCGGAACCAGAATTTCTTCTCTTGGGTACTGTACAGTGAATGTTCCGTTTTCCGCTTCGAAATAGTTAGCTGCAGTAACAGGTCTTTTGTTACGCTTGAAACGTGCAGAAAAGAAGTAGCGAATGGTGAGCGTCAGGCCTTTCCGTACAGTTCTTAATGCGTATGATATGTTTTTAAAGTAGCTCAACTAATCAACCAGAGTTTCCAGATTCCACAAATAAACAACATCAGTATTGATAGTGGTGTTAGATATTTCCATGAAAGACTCATGAGTTGATCCACACGTAACCTTGGCAGTGTCCACCTCACCCACATCTGAATAAATACCAGTAACAAAGCTTTACTTAGAAGCCAGAAAGTGCCCCAAACCGTGCCAGATGTCATTGTATACAAATCCCAGGAACCAATCCTCACTAATGGAGAATTCCAACCTCCAAAAAATAAGATTGCACCAACAATTGAGAGAAGTAACATCATTCCGTACTCAGACAGCATGAAAATTCCCCACCTAAATCCCGAATACTCTGTATGGTAGCCACCTATTAACTCTGATTCAGATTCTGGTAAATCGAATGGTGTACGATTTGACTCGGCAAGTCCGGAAATAAAGAAAATTAGGAATGGAATGATCAGCACCGGATGTTGAATAATGTTCCAGTCAATGAGTCCTCTTCCACTTTGAAGGAGACTGGTTTTTTGAAGATCTAATGTACCAGTGATGATAACCACGCATAAAACACTCAGACCGATTGGAATCTCATATGAGACTATCTGAGCTACAGATCTCATGGATCCAAAAAGGCTGTACTTGTTATTGGATGCCCATCCAGCCATTAGAATTCCAAGCACATCGAGCGAAATGATTGCCAACATCAGAAATAGACCGCCGGAAACATTTGATCCAGCCACCTCAGCATTTAACGGCAACACCGAAAATCCCGCAAAAACAGCAACAAACACAATGATTGGAGCTATAAGAAAAGGAAGTTTATCGACTGCATCAGCCTTGATATCCTCCTTTTGAATCATTTTCAATAAATCAGCAACAGTCTGAAGCATTCCTCTTGGTCCAACTTCCATTGGACCGAGTCTGTTTTGAATAAATGCTGCGGTTTTACGCTCTGCATAAACAGCAAAAACCACAAAAACGAGCAGAAACAAGAGGTAGAATGCAAGCGAAAGCACACACGAAGTTAGCCTTCTTTCTCTATTCTACTGAACCTTATAAAACAAAAAGGCGCAGAAAATCTGCGCCAGAAAAACTAACCAATCACCTAATTTCAACTAACTGGATTTTGACATGTTCACCAATTCGTAGTGTACATCATTTTCACCATCTCCAGTTACAATCTCTTTGTAATATTGATCATCCAACACATAATAGATCGCTCCACCTAGTTCCATCTCTTCATAGCCTTCAGGTAGCGCATCTACCTTGGCTCCTACAGGTGGTTTTGTTGTTTCATAGGATACAACCCCTTTCATTACATTTTTTTGGTAGTAAGTTCCATAGTAATAGTAGTACGTCCTGGACCTAACCACAATTCGTTTATGACCAACAGGTAGTGCTTTTGTTTTCATACCTTGAGGTGCAGCCACAACCATGAATTTCTTGTTTGCATAGGGTCTGTAATACACTCCATTAAGATATCTGTATTTCACGTCCTTATGTCGAACCACTCTTGCTTCAGGTGGCACCACGCTAACCCAATAACCCCATCTAGGCATATTCCGATAATGGTAGTGAGGTGTTCTGTGGTGCCTGCGGATGACTTTTCTTTTCGTGACCTTCTTGACACGAACCTCCTTCTTTACCACAGATCTTCGCTGGGCATTGACATCAAAACTTTGAACACCGATGAAGAGTATTAATCCTGAAAGTATTAAGAATTTTATGTATTTCATTTTGCAATCATTTCCTCCTTTGACTGCAAATGAGACCTAAGGTTTAATGAGGTGCACCTTATTTGGTATTTTGAATTGATTCAATTCTCGCCGACCGAATTACGTTTTCCATTTGAATATCGTCAAAATGGAAGTCGATTTCTTTGAATGTCCCATCTCCGATTAATACCATCGAGTGCTCTGAAGTAGCAAAATCAGGCTGGTCGTAAAGGGTTAGTTTATATCCTTCAGGCAAACAATACCTAATTGATGTAATAGTTCCTCCTCCCAAATCTGTTTCACTAAAATCTGCCACTGAATTGCTTAACTCACCATTGAGAAAGTAACTCTCTCCTTTGAAGACTTTGTTTTTAAAGAAGCTCACCCAATTGCTTTGCTCACATCGTTCCCAACAAATAGAGGAAATCCTGTCATTGTTCTCGACTTTTTCAATCTTTTGGAAATTGTCGCCAGACCATCTCATCTCTTTCATTCTTCCACCATAATTAACATCTTCAAATGTGATGTACGTATCTTCTTGATGAGTATAAGAGATGATACCAGTTATGACATTATCAAAATTGTAAAGATCAAGGTTATGAT
>JANQST010000561.1 GCA_028279155.1 Cyclobacteriaceae bacterium | reverse complement strand
TTCCATCTCCCATGAAGTCTAAATCATTTTCAATTATTCTATTCATAGAAACAAAATCTCCTCTTAGGTGCTCAACTCTTTCACGCAAAACGATAGAATTCTCCTGCATAATATCATATTTGGATAGAATATCTATTGCATCCGTATTGATTACGATTTTCCCAATTCTTTCAACTTCCAGAAGTCTTTCAAGTATCCAGTAGAAAAGAGGTTTCCCATTAAAATCTTTGAAATTCTTTTTCGGAATTCTCTCACTATGAGCCTTCATGGGTAGTAAGGCTGTAAAATCTCTCATTTGCTTAATCAATTTTAATATCTAACATTTCCCCTGCATCCAACCAAGTATGTTTGTTTATTCCAAGGACTGTTGATATTGTATCTAATTCAATTTTCATTGTAGAATTGTTGGCAAACAAATCCCAGTGAGTGGGTATCCAACTTTTTATTTTCAAATGGTCTATCCAAGTTAGTGCTTCTCTACAAGTCATGTTCCCAATTATTCCAAGGCTATCTCTAAAATAATTTCTTTCATTGATAGGGAAAAAAGCCAAATCAACCTGACCACCTAGGTAGGTTTTTATTTCATCAAATGGTATAGTATCTCCAGCGTGATAGATTCGGTAATTACTGATTAAGAATTCATATCCCATCCATCTAGAATAGTCTCCAGAGTCAATTTCCAATGTTGTATGACACGCTGGAAGAGCCTTGATACTCACTTCTCCAAAGCGTACAATCTCGCCTAGTCGAAGGTTCTTAATGGTGGCACCTAAATGACCTATGATATCATTACATTGTTTAGTACAAAATACTATACAATTAGGATTATTAATGAGAATTTTCTCCAGCGTTATAGGGTCACAATGATCTTCATGTTCGTGGGTTATTAGGATAAAATCAACATTTTCAATGGATTCCGGGTTAATAGGTGGCGGAGTTAATCTTTTGAGATCTTTACCATATTTCTTCTCAACATAATTAGAAAGATAAGGGTCTATTAACCATTTGAGCTCTTTAAATTGAAATTGATAGCCGACCTGACCCAGTGCTAAAAGTTGAACATTTTCCATTAAGGGTAAAAGTAATTTTGCTTCTTCTCTTTTGAGAGTTTACGATGAATGTGATTCCCCCTATATGCACCGTAAAATTGGCATATTCTGAAAAGGAATATCTCCGGCAGTTTACCAATAAAAATGCCTTTTTTAAAACCTGACTTAATGTCGTTGAATAACCCTTTAAATATTGCTCGAATCATATCTAGAATATTAAAGTGAATCTCTGGCATGATTTCCTTAAGTGCATAGGCTTCCCTTTCATATCGAATCAAGACCTTTCTCCAACTTTCTTCGTGAATGTGATATATAATTGATTCTGGACAATAAACTATTTTGTACCCTTGATTATAAAAATATTTAGCCCAATCCATATCTTCTAAACCAGTCAAGTTTTCATCAAATTGCCGTTTTTCCCAAAATTCTTTTTTTATTGCGGAATTAGCATTATTACAGTAAAAGCCACCTTGTTCATCCTTTTTTTCTTCAGGAAAATATTTAGCAAATACCTGATTTTCACTGAACTTTGATAGCTCATTACCAATTTGCCTCCCATAACAAAGTACCACATCTAAATTTTTGAGAGGTTCTACAAGATTTTTTAACCACATCCGATTATATGGTATACAGTGAGCAGAAATAAACACTAGAATCTTACCTTTTGCTACTGTACACCCATAGTTTAGAGATCTACCAAACGAGAAGTCTTCCTTTTTAATGGGAATGATATTCTTGGTGTATGATTTTGCGATATCCAAAGTTTCATCTGTGGATCCTGAGTCAACAATAATGAGTTCATAATCCTCATCAATTTCTTGCTGAGAAACAAATCCTAATGATTTATTCAAGAACTTAGCCTCATTATATGTCCGAATAATTATACTGATCATTTTTAGTTATTCCTCCTAATCAAAGATGCTTAATCAATATGGATGATGAATGTTATTGGGTGGTCAATCTATCGACCACCAATCCCATAGTAGCAATCGAAGATGCAATTCCTATCACCTCTGAAACAGTCAATTTTCTTTTTGCTTTGCGCTTTGGGATGATAATATCTGCACCTGGCTGAACAGTTGGATAGTTCTTAAACCATAAGAATCTCTTGGTTCTTTCCGCATTCCCATTCGCATAAACAACATAGGCCTTCCCTGGCTTTGCATCATCAGAAAATCCTCCTGAAAGTGATACATACTGTTTGAGGCTAATACCAGCTTGATAGCTCAAAGTATTCGGATACAGCACTTCTCCTTGAGTTTTAACGGTTTGCAACCTCCGAGGAACGCTTATCAAATCACCATCTCTTAAAATAAGATCGCTAACCGAGCCAGGAACCTTAAGAATTCTATCCAATTCAATTCCAATTCCAAGTTGTTCAATCAATTCATTAGAACCACTAATTGAATCTCTCTGCTGCAATTTTCGCAGCTGCTGTGCTCGAAAGATACTTGATTCCAAAACATCAGAATCCTCCTGCCTTCTAATGTTTTCAGTTAGTTCTTTCTCGTAATTATTCAGCTCCTGATTGATGGTCTCCACCTTAGAGACTCCTGCAGGAAAATTTTCGTCCTCGTATTGTTCTTCCAGTTCTTTTCTCCGATTTTCAATCAAAGCATCCAATTCTTCCTTCTCATACTCGTCTCGAAAATACTCTGTCCTTCGGATTAAGGTAGCCCCTTCAGCGTAACCATATTGGGTAAGACCACCTGCTCTTTTTATAATGTCAGATATCTTGTCCTCAACGGTCTCCAAAGCATAGAATCCAGGATACATTACCTCCCCTTCAACTTTAACTACTTTCTGAATCCTGTTGAATGATGTCGACTTTACTAAAACAAGATCAAATGGTTGCAACAGGAATTGTGAAGCTTCACTACTTATTCCAAGATCCTCAGAAATAGGAAAAGTAAATATTTCTGCTGCTCTGGTTAAATCAGTGTCATCTTCTATTCTTCTAGCAATTTCGACTGCAGATACATGCGCATTTGTCCTCAATCCGCCAGAGACATTAAGTAGATCTTCAATTGTCATATTCTGAACAAATGGATAGGTACCAGGCTGTCTTACAGCTCCGTCTAAACTGACCGTATTGTCTTCGTTCAAGTCGAATATAGATGAGATTCTTACTATATCGTTCGGACTTAGTAAAACATTTTGGTTACCATTCAAGACTTCACTCACATCAAATGAAAGGTTTTGTAGCGTAAGGTCTTGATTTAACCGAATCACATTTCCTCTCTTTTGATATGCATCTTCTCTTAAACCATTCGCTTTTGATATCAGGCCAGAAAGTGTAAGCCCCTCATTAAGTTCATAAAATCCTGGCCTTTTAATAGCTCCTTCAATGCTAACTCTATTATTGTATCGATTCAGTATTTGTTGAACAAAAATGGAGTCTCCATCTTGCAACATAAAATTTCCGAATTCCTCAGAGTCAACAGTCTTCACTGATCTCCCATTGCCAGAAACCCGATCCACTAGAATACTTTCTTTGAAAGCAATATCCGTAAAGCCTCCTGCACTTTCCAATAAAGTCGAAATTGACTCGTCTTTGTTCATTTCGAAAATGGCTGGCTGCTTGACATTTCCAGCCAGTTTAACCCTTTCAAGATACGGCTTGACAACAATGATATCCTGATCCTGCAATGATGGATTCTGAGAGTCGTCTCCTTCAAACAGGTATTTGTATACGTCCAACACTGCTAACCTCTCTCCATTCCTATTCACAACAATTTCTCTCAAAGAACCATTCTCAGTTGGTCCCCCAGCAAAATACAACGCATTAAATGCGGTAGCAAATGAAGACAACGTATATGTGCCAGGTTGTACCACGTTCCCAATCACATTAACCTTAATCGTTCTAACGTTACCAATCGTTACCTGAAGATAGGTATTTGGATTTCTACCTCTTACACCTGAGTAAATGGTAGAAAGTTTGTTAAAAACTCTTCTCCTTCCTTCCTCTATCGTAACACCCGCCAAACTAATTGGACCAACTCCTCCTACAATAATATTCCCATCAGGTGAGATTACTTGTTGATATGTTGTCTCAGAAGCTCCATATACATCAATGATGATCTCATCCCCAGGTCCCAAAACATAGTTATCAGGTGTTGCAACATTTAAGGAAGGTTCGAATGTCATTTCACTGGATTGAAAAATATCCAACCCGAAGATCTTAAGCTTCTCAATTTTCTCTTCCTCATCCTCATCTTCCAATTCCAAGATTTCGAAGAAAGGGAATTGATCTTGACTTTCTTCGTATGTTTCTCTTAATCGATCTGACGAACTCTCGATAATCCTTTCTCCATCAACATTGCTATCAGATTGCAACTGCCTTATTCTGGTTCTGAGTTTGGTAACTTGCGTAGCAGACATTCCTCGTTGTTTAGCCACAAGCTCTAATTGATCAAGAGTCAATCCTGATTCTTGAGCCTTTGACAAAAATTGTTGGATTTGCTCATCTGACAGAGCATCAACGTTTATCGACTTAAGATCAGAAACATCTAATTCATTCACATCTTGTCCATACAAATGTGAAGCGAGAGCGATAAAAATAAGTGGAAGTGTTCTTAATATGTTGACAAACATTCCTGTTTTTTCAATTAAGAGCGCAAAGCTATATAGGATAAAACAAATTATTGAGATTTGCGACAAAAGAGTTAGGCCCTTATTAAGTCCAAATATCTACTCCAATTAGCCATTTAATAGAAAAGGAAAGTCAGACAAAAAGTTATTGTGGCAACACAATAAAATGAGGATTTAACAGATTCTTCTTGTTATATATTAGCGGTGTTAAATGATCTTCTAATACAACTGATCCTCCAGCTTCATTTACAATGATATGAGCCGCAGCTGTATCCCACTCCATTGTGGGGCCAAATCGGGGATAAAGATCAGCTTCACCTGATGCGACAAGTAAAAATTTCAACGAACTTCCTCTGGAAACAATCTCGGGTTCATTCAATTCATTCAAATAATCCTTTGTTTCAGAACTTAAATGAGACCTAGATGCGACTACTTTTAGTCCTTTTTCTGTCAAATTTTTAGCGGATGTTTGAAGTTTATGAATCGATCCTTTCTTATCTACAAACGCGCCTTCATTACGAACAGCATAGTATATATCTCTCAAAACAGGTAGATAGACAACTCCAAGGATGGGCTCCCCTTTATGAATAAGAGCAATGTTCACAGTAAATTCACCATTCTTTTTAATGAACTCTTTTGTTCCATCTAATGGGTCTATCATCCAGAAATATTCGAATTTTGATCTTTGCTCGAAAGGAATTTCTTTTCCTTCTTCGCTAAGAATTGGCAAATTAGTTTTCTCCAAAATGGAAACAATTATTTCATGAGCCGCTTTATCGGCCAATGTTAGCGGGGAACTGTCATCTTTTGCTTCTATAGAAAAATCGCCACTTTCATAAATTTCAAGAATTTTTTTACCTGCAACTACAGCAGCATTTTTTGCTAATTTTAAATAATTTTTTAGTTCCATTCTTTATATAATCATCCCAGCCGCAACTGTCTCATTTGTTGCTTCATCTACCAAAATGATACTCCCTGTATTTCTATTTCTTCTATAAGAATCCACTAAAAGGGGGCGAGTGGTTCTAAGTTGAACTCTACAAATATCGTTTGCTGAGATATTTTTATCACCCTCATTTCTATGAAGGGTATTAACATCTAGCTTATACCTGATCTCTTTTATCATGGATTTAGCTTCGCAGGTAGTATGCCTAATTGTATATTTCATTCTCGGTTGCGGGCCTTTCGTGTTTAGCCAACATAACATAACATCAATATCTTGTTTAGGCTCTGGTTGATTGTTAGTTCTAACAATCATATCACCTCTGCTAATGTCTATCTCATCTTCAAGTGTCAAGGTAATTGACATTGGTGCAAATGCTTCATCGACAGGTCCATCAAATGTATCTATTGCCTTAATCTTAGAGGTGAATCCGGAAGGTAAGGCGATGACTTCATCTCCAGGTTTGAATATTCCACCAGCGATCCTTCCTGCATATCCTCGATAATCGTGGTATTCATCTGTTTGAGGTCGTATTACCGTTTGCACCGGGAAACGACAATCAATGTGATTTTGATCGCTTCCAATGTGAATGTTCTCAAGTGTGTAAAGAAGAGTCGAACCTTCAAACCAAGTCATATTTTCACTCCGGTTTACTACGTTATCTCCCTTCAAGGCACTTATTGGTATGAATCGAACATCTTGCACATCTAGTTTTGATGCAAAGTTTTCATAATCTGCTTTAATCCTGCTAAATACCGCCTCATCGTATTCTACAAGATCCATTTTATTCACACAGACGATAACGTGAGGGATTTTTAACAATGAAGCAATGATCGAGTGACGGCAGGTCTGTTCTATTACTCCTTTCCTAGCATCAACAAGGATCAAAGCCACGTTAGCCGTTGATGCACCTGTCACCATATTCCGCGTATACTGAATGTGACCCGGTGTATCTGCTATTATAAACTTTCTCTTAGGTGTAGCAAAATAGCGATATGCTACATCAATGGTAATTCCCTGTTCTCTTTCGTCTTTTAATCCATCGGTGAGTAATGCAAGATCTACTTCTGACTTTCCTTTTCTCTCACTTGTCTGTTTCACCTGATCTAATTGATCTTCAAAAATCGATTTTGAATCAAAGAGTAATCGTCCTATTAATGTGCTTTTACCGTCATCTACACTACCCGCAGTAGTGAAGCGAAGAAGTTCCATATCCAGGTAGCTATTGGCTTTTAGCTGTTGGCTATTATCTGGCCGTTGGCCGTTGGCCGTTGGCTGTTGGCTTTCGTTCATTTTAATTTATTACGTAATGAATTAAGTTGTTTGGATAGCTTATCAATGGCTATAATCAATTCTTCCAGCGTATCATCTTTCAGATATCCAAGCTTGTTTGAGATAATTAGTTGCGTCTTGACTTCAAAGGCAGATCCCAGTGAAATTTCCACAAATCGCTTAAAATCGTTTTCAGAGCTACGACTACATCCTTCAGCAATATTTGATGATATTGACACAATCGCTCTTCTCAATTGAGATGAAATTCCAAACTTTTCATTGTCAGGAAAAGATTCGGTTATCTCATAGACTTTGACAGAGAGCTCAATCCCTTCAATCCAGACGTCATATTTTGTGAAATCTCTCATAAGCTAAAGGCTTACAGCCATGGCCAAAAGCCAATCAAAAATATCCCTCTTTTTTTCGGTCTTCCATTGAAGTTTCCGACCGTTTATCATCTGCCCTGTTTCCTCTTTCTGTATTTCGAGCTGCAGCGACTTCTTCCACAATTTTTTCAAGTGAATCCGCATCTGATTCGTTTCCACCTGTAATTGTTATGTCACCTAAAGTTCTGAATCGAAGTTTCTTCTTTTCTATTACTTCGTCATTCTCAATTTGAATGAATTCTGAAACAGGTAACCAGGTG
>JANQST010000319.1 GCA_028279155.1 Cyclobacteriaceae bacterium | reverse complement strand
ATCGGTTCCAGGTGTATCGTGGTTGAAGGAGTTAGAGTAGGTAAAGAGGCGGTTCTAGGAGCAAATGTGGTTTTGACGGCAAGTTCGAAAATCATTGATGTGACAGGTGATTCACCTGTTGAGCATAAAGGATATGTGCCGGAAAGATCGGTTGTAATTCCTGGTACAATGCCAAAGAAATTCCCGGCTGGAGAATTCCAGGTTCCGTGTGCCCTTATCATTGGAAAAAGAAAAGAGAGTACGGATAAAAAAACTTCATTGAATGACGCGTTGAGGCAAAATGATGTTTCCGTGTAATGCCCTGATTGTTCATTTATACTCTTAGAGAACTCCAATTCCAATTAATCGTTCAGGCAGTATTGAATTTGCTGGGTTAAACCTTACATTTGCGCCCTTTGAAAAAACAAATGAAATACATTTTAAGCATTGTTGTTGTCTTCCTAATAGGATGCGGGGAAGTTAATACGAGTAAGAGTAAAGGAGATGCTCTTTTCGAAGCTGGAGAATTTGAACAAGCGGTTAGCGAATATTCTGAGCTGTTGGCTACAGATCCTGATAATACTGCTTTCTTATATAATCGAGGGCGTTCGTATGAAGAGCTCGGAATCTATAATAAAGCGATTGCGGATTTTGAGAAGATTGTTAAAGTTGACCCTAATCATGTCAATGCTTTTTTGAGCTTGTCTAAAATTGCATATGAACAAAAAAATTATAGCAAGGCACTTATTCATGCTGGTGCTGCGGTAAAACAAAATGAAAACTCAGCAAAGGCCCATTTCCTATCTGCACGAGCTGCTCATCAATTGGGTTATGCGGATCAAGCGCTCGAATTCTATAATAATGCAATTTCCATTGATAAATCATATGGAGAAGCATTCTTGTACCGTGGTGCACTGAAGATTGGGAAGAGTAGGTTTAAATCTGCTTGCGAAGATTTTAAAAGAGCCAAGGCCTTAAATACAGAAGGTGCAGACAACGCTATTGGCGACTACTGTTCCTAGAAGATAAACCCTGAGATAAGATAGAATACGAATGCGATCCCACCCGTAATCAGGGCATATGGAAGCTGCGTTCTTACGTGATCTATGTGATCACATCCAGATGCAAGTGATGCGATCAATGTTGTGTCTGAAATTGGCGAGCAATGATCCCCAAAAACTCCCCCTCCAAGGACGGCTGCTACCATTAGATATAGATTAGAATCAATCGCAAAGTTCAACGGAAGAGCAATAGACATCATTATGGCAAAAGTGCCCCAGGAGGTACCTGTTGAAAATGCAATGAATGCACTGATTACAAATACTAGTGCAGGCGCAATTTCAGGTATCAGCCATGATTGAGTTACTCTTGATACATAAATTCCAGTTCCAAGTTCGTTACAAAGATTTCCAATTGCGAAGGCCAAAACCATCAGAATAGCCATGACCAGCATCTCGTTCATGCCTTTGAATGATTCTTCTAAAAGTGATTTGATTGTAAGTCTTTTTTGAAAAAAGTACATGCCTATCGCCACGAAAAATGCGGTAAAGCAGGCATTCAATACTGATTCAGATCCAGATCCATTTCCAATGCTATACCATATTTTATCTGATAGGGAACCAGTTGCTTGTGCATCCCATCCCGAATATACCAGGAAGAAAGGCATCACTAAGACCATCACTGAAATAGGTACAACCATATTGAAAGGTGCAGAGGAATTATCACCATCAATATCTGAAGACTCAATTTTTTTGCTCTCTTCAACCACTTTCTTCATGGTGCTGAAATCTTTTCCTGAAAGAGAAATCCAGAAGACCATAATCAGGGTTAGTATCGCGTAAAAGTTAAAAGGTATTGAGAAGATCAGTGTTTTAAACGGGTCCAGTTGTTCATAGATCATCAATAGTCCCATAATGTATGCCCCCCATGCGTTGAGAGGAAAAATAATACAAGCAGGAGCAGAACTGGAGTCTGCCAAATAAGCCAGTTTTTCTCGTGCAATTTTATGCTTGTCAAAAAGTGGTCTGAAGATGGTACCTACTGTAAGTATAGATATGTTAGATTCAACAAAGATGAGAAAGCCAGTAAGCGCTGTAGTTGCTTGTAGCTTTCGTTCGAAATTGACTTTCTGTTCAAGTCGTTTCTGAACCCAGTTAATAAACCCATTGATTCCACCCGAGTATTTGATCAATTGAATCATTGCTCCGATAATGAGTGTCAGAATAATTGTTCGGGTGTTGTTCTTGCTTTGGAAGACGTTCGTAAAGGCTTCTACTGTTCCTAGAAATCCGGTGAAAAGGTTACCCTGACTGATGATGAGGTAGCCAATGAAGATTCCCACTGAAAGTGAGAATACAACTTGTTTCGTGCGAATAGCTAAACCAATAGCAAGAACTGGTGGGATGAGAGACCAGAAACCGTAATCTGTCATTTCTTCTTTTTGGAGGTTAACGTTGGATCCGGTCGAGCTTCACCTGCTTTGTACGGATATGTTGTGAATATAAGACTAATTGCTTTATTGATGGTGTTTTGATTTCTCGCATCTCTTCTGCTTTGTCTTAAATCATAACTTCCTTGCCAGACCAATCGCTTGTTTTCAAGCAACTCGATTAGAATCACCGATTCATAAATAACCCTTGAGCTGTAGGATGGGGAATAAAAAAGAGAATTATTGTTGACATTGTCACGATCGGTTCTTGTGTTGGAAACCAGCTCATACCTTAGAATGAGGTCTGGGTCAATGTTAGAAGTTACATAGTTTCGTTTCTCCTCCATCTCCATTTTAATTCGGGATTCAATGACTCCTAAGAGTTCGGTTGCCTCTGCAGGTAATTTCCTTTTGCCAATCTTGACATTCACTATTTGATAGCTCGAGAAATTTTGAAATCTAGCTTTTGGATTAGTGAATGTGATCACCTTTGGACTACAGGAAATGAGTAATACAAGTGTTGATATTATGAGTCCACTTTTCATGGGTTGCTAAATTATAACTGTATTTAAGTATTTGAAAATAGAATGAGAATGGGCGATTAATATTGAGTTTCTAACGAGTAATTGCATTATAAGATCACTTTAGCACAGAGTTTGCATCAGAATAATACCAATTGCATATTTTTGATACAAATGATAAGGGTCCTCATTTTATTGTTCGTCACTGCTTTGTCATCGCCAGCTCTTTCGCAAGAAACTGCCAAGGTGATACAGACAAACCTTGCCGGAGTATATCAAGGTAAAACGCTATTCATACAAAACCCTTATGATAGAAGTTCAAAAACCTTTTGTGTTGAGCAGATTTTGATAAACAACGAACCATTGATTCTTAATTACAAGTTGAGTGCCTTGAAGCTGGATTTTGATGGAATCGACTTGTACACCCCTGTTAATATTTCCATTGTTCATTCTGATACCGTTTGCTCACCCATAATAATCAACTCCGAAGCAGTTTTGTTTCACACTATCTTTCGGTTCACATCAATTAGTCTGTCTGATAGTGCTCTGACGTGGACCACCAAGGGAGAGATTGGAATTGGTTCTTTTTCCATAGAAAAATTGGAAAATACTTTTTGGAATGAAAAAGCAGTGGTGGAAGCCACAGGTGTTTATGAGGAAGAGAGTTACACTTATTTGCCTCAAGAAATGGAAGAAGGTGCAAACAAGTACCGGGTTAGGTACAAATTTCCTCCAGGCAATAGAAATACTTATTTGTATTCCGTTGAGACAGACTATGATCATTACCCGGTTCCTGTTGAATTTAAGCCGGCATCAGCGAAGACAAGATTGTACCTGTCAAGGTTGACCCCATATGAGATTTACAATGACAGCAGCAGTCTGGTGCTGGAGGGTCATGGAATTGAGATTGACGTAACCGTATTACGACAGGGGCGATATACGATCTATTTCAACGGAAAAGATCCTGGTACTTTTATCAAAGAGTAATTCGTAACGTTTCTTTAAAGGATGTGAATCCCAAAGAATTTGAATAGTACGGTAAATACAAACACTACCGCAAGGACTATTGGTGCAAAGTATCCTATAGCGAAGTTTAGGTATTTCTGAACAAATGATCCTTTATAGCCAGGAGCACCTTCAGCTAACTCCTCGTCAAGGTTATGTTTCTTCCAAACATGGGCGGCAAAGAAAGCAATTAAACATCCACCAAGAGGAAGGATGGTGTCATTGGCTAGCGCTCCCACAAAGGATAAAAAGTCCGTGTCTACACCACCATCTTTGTATGTAGTGAAAGATGTACTGAAGAATTCTGAATATCCATTGCCAATAAGTGATGGAATACCAATGATAAATATGACTGTTGCAACGATCCAGGCAGCTCTTTTTCTTTGGATTTTTAATTCATCAACCACATAAGATATTGGAACTTCAAGTAATGATACTGTAGATGTGAGTGCGGCAAAGCAAAGAAGTAAAAAGAATAATGTTCCGGTAATGGACCCTAGCGTACCTCCGATTGTTCCAAAAATTTTGGGTAGGGTCACGAAAATCAGGCCTGGTCCACTAGCAGCTCCTTCCATGGTTCCACCACTCATAAAGCCAATCAAAGGGAAAATCATCAATCCAGCCAATAGGGCTATTCCAACATCCGTAAGCGTGATTAGTGCTGCAGAGCTGACGATGTTATCTCCTTTGTTTACATAACTTCCATACGTAATCAATGCTCCCATACCCAGCGAAAGTGAGAAAAAGGCTTGTCCCATTGCATTGTATAATACAGAAGGAGTCAGCTTACTAAAATCTGGAACTAGGTAAAATTTAAGACCATCGATGGCGTCAGGTAAAGTCATGGCGTATCCAACAATCATTATCATCATGATGATGAGTGTAGGCATTAGCAACTTGGCTGCTCGTTCAATTCCTCCGGAGACCCCCTTTGATACTACAAAGGCAGTCACACCCATGAAAATCAAACCATATGAGCCCACCTTAAATACATTCTTGATATATCCTCCAAATTGATCAGCAATAGCAAAATTCCCGGATACCATCTCAAAGATGTATCCAAAGGCCCAACCGGCAATCACGTTATAGAATGACAGGATGAGAACACCACTGAATATTCCAAGCTTTCCAACAAAGTTCCATTTTCTGTAACCAAGTTCATTGAAGGCACCAACTGGGTTTTTCTGAGTCTTCCGACCGATTGCTACTTCAGTAACCATAACCGGGTAGCATAGGATGAAACAAAAAATAAGATAGACAACCACAAACGCTGCGCCACCACCTTGACCGACTTCAAATGGGAACCCCCATATATTGCCTAAGCCTACAGCCGAACCTGCTGCTGCCAAAATGAATCCCATTCTATTGGAAAAATTACCTCGTGCGCCCATGTGATAATATGATATTTTTTAATTTGAAGATCGCCAAATATAGTAAAAGGAAGGAATGTGGAAGATCATCAATTATGGAGTAGGCACATCAATGTCTTCTTCGTCTCTCTTGAGTTGATAAGGATAGTTAAAAAGGTGATGTTCTTTGATAGACTCAGCAACCCGGTTAGGAACCATCGATTCCCATTCATCGCTTCCAGCAGCAATCAGCTCCAGAACATTGTCGGAAATGATATGAAGGTTTTCTATTTTGGCTCCAGGGATGCTAGAGATCTTCCCATTATCAACGAAGAATTGGTATAGGTTTTTAAGGTGTTCTGCGGGCTCGAAGCCTTCGCTTGTTTTAAGCTTCTTGGTTTTTTGATCCAGAATAGGATAAACCAATAGGCGGACATCACTTCCGAACAACCTGGAGAAAGATTCTAGAATGCCACCCTTCAGGTTTTCATAGTAAGATTCATCAAAAATTTGAGAGAGATTATTCAATCCAATGATAAGTCCAAGTGTTTTTTTCTTGAGGAATTGTGAAAGGTATCCAGCCAGTTTGTAATGCTCTTGGTAGTTTGATATCAACACATTCTGACCCAACGAACATAGAAGGTCTACGCGATCAAGGTAATCAGATTCATCTAGTTCGCCACCTAATCTTAGGTCATTGAGTGTCAACTCAACGACTTGAATAGTTTCATTTCTATCAGTTTCTGTTTCTTTCCGGAAGGCTCTTAATCCCGTAATCATCATGTCAACATTGACATGCGTTACAGGTCTGAACCGTCCTCTTAATGCTACTACATTCTTGTTATAAAGATGTTCAGCAGGTAAAAGGACTCCCTTATCAGGACCGAACATGGCTGCTTCTGTCAATCCATTCTTGACAAGTCGAAGCGTCATCAATCGGTTATCTACATGATGAAAATCCGGACCACTGATACTGAACATATCAATTTCAAATCGATCCAGACGTACATTTTCTATTAGTGCATCGATGATCTCTTCGGCAGTGTTAAAGTGATAGCAAGAGTGTATCAAATTAACACCAATAATCCCTAGTACTTGTTGTTGCCATTCTGCATCCCTATCTTTTAGTGACACATGGATAATGCAGTCATTAGGGTCTGTACCAGGATGTCGTTGAAATCTTAAACCCATCCATCCGTGACCAATATTGCTTCTGTCATAGTTGATGGTTTCAACTGTGTTGGCATAAGCGAAGAACCTACTTTTTTTTGCCCGATGTGTAAGGCGTTGATCCAATAGTGAATATTCGCGATCGAGCATTTTGCCTAGCTTCTCCTCGCAGACGTACCGTTCACACTTTCCATAAATGGCATCACTAAATGTCATGTCATAAGCCGACATGGTTTTTGCAATCGTGCCAGATGCAGCACCCGCTCTAAAGAAGTAGGCTGCAACTTCCTGACCACCGCCAATCTCAGCTACAGTTCCATATATGCTTGTGTCGAGGTTAAGCTGAAGTGCTTTTTCCTTAGTGGTAAGTTTCTTTCCAAACTCTGTCATTGGGGGCGGGGATCGTTGTTTGTATAAAACTATTTTGAATCTTGACCAAAACAAATGCTTTTGATATAAAAAAACCGCTCAGACAGTTCTGAGCGGTTATATCTAAAGACAAATGGGAAGTAAGATTAGTTGTAAAGAGAGTAGGGGAATTTGTTCTCCGCTATCATCGCATCGGCGATCTCTTGGCGAAGCTCCTTTGTGTTGACTGGTTCCATTTTGGTGAAACGTTTCATTCCCATCAACATCACTCTTAATTCATCTCCCTCTGTGAAGCAGGCGACCGCTTCATCTCCGGCATTTTTAATTTTTTGTACCGCCTCAAAAAGGTAGAGCTTAGCCATGTTTTGATAAAGTCTGGCACCTTCATCCCCATACAGTCCAATAAGTTTTTCTGTTCGTAAAACAGTTGACTCAGCCGCGTAAACTTCAATCAGCATATCAGCAAGGCTCATCAAAATTTCCTGCTCTTGATCAAGTTTGGGACCGAAGGTCTCAGCAGCTTTGCCAGCAGCCATCAATACTGCTTTCTTCAAGTTCTTAATGACTTCTTTTTCCTTTGCTAAAGGAGCAGAAAAATCAGGTGTTTCGAAGGAAGGAACACTTGTTAGCTCTTTAGCAACAGCCATTGCTGGCTCTAAAAGGTCTAACTCTCCCTTCATCGCTTTCTTAAACATCATTCCGACAAGCAGCATCCGGTTAATCTCATTCGTTCCTTCATATATCCTGGTAATACGAGCATCTCTATAGGCCCTGGCCATTGGTGCTTCTTCAGAGAATCCCATACCTCCGTAGACTTGAACGCCTTCGTCTGTACAGTAGTCCAAAACTTCTGAACCATGAATTTTTATCATAGCGCATTCAATCGCAAATTGCTCTACACCTTTCATTTTAGCATCACTCTGGCTAAGGCCTTCACTTTCCAACTTTGCAATTAGGTCTTCGATGTTTTTTCCAGCTCTGTATGAAGCTGATTCTGTTGCATAGGTCCGTGTAGCCATATTAGCCAGCTTTTGCTTGATAGCACCAAAACTCGAAATGGACACTCCGAACTGTTTTCTTTCATTGGCATATCGGGTACTTTGTGATGCGATTTCCTTGCAGCCATTGATACAGCCTGCACCCAACTTTATACGACCAACATTAAGGACATTCACTGCGATCTTAAACCCATTTTCTCTTTCGGATAGGAGATTTTCAACAGGAACTTTGAGGTCATTAAAAAATACCTGTCGAGTAGAAGAACCCTTGATTCCTAGCTTCTTTTCTTCGTCATTCATCGTGATGCCTTCATACGTTCGCTCAGCAATGAAAGCCGAAAGTTTTTTGTCTTCATCAATCTTTGCAAATACAATTAGTAGGTCTGCAAACCCAGCATTAGAAATCCACATTTTTTGACCATTGATTACATAATGGTTGCCGTCGGGAGTCAATGTTGCTTTGGTCTTTCCAGAGTTGGCATCAGAACCAGCATCAGGTTCGGTAAG
>JANQST010000272.1 GCA_028279155.1 Cyclobacteriaceae bacterium | reverse complement strand
TGGGATAGTAAACGATGAAAAACTATCTGAGCATTTAGCCTCAAGACAAAATGTGGAAACCATATTGATGGATTCGCCAATTCCTGTTACTGTACTTCGTTCGGCAATCATTATTGGTTCCGGAGGCTCTTCCTTTGAGATAATACGGGATTTAGTTGAAAAGTTACCTATAATGATCGCTCCAAAGTGGCTACTAACAAAATGTCAGCCAATTGGGGTTTATAATGTTATTCAATACTTAGTTGGTGTTCTAAGTAATAAAAAAACATTTAATAGAATTTTCGACATTGGAGGAAAAGACATCCTTACTTACAAAGAGATGTTACTTCAATTTGCTGAAGTAAGAAACCTGAAGAGATTGATCATAACCGTGCCGGTACTTACGATAAGGTTATCTAGTCTATGGTTGTATCTGGTAACGTCCACATCCTACAGATTATCACGTAACCTAGTAGACAGCATGAAAAACGAGGTGATTTGTAAAAATGCTTCTATTGATGATTTGGTTAAAGTTGATAAACTAGGTTACAAAGAAGCTCTAAGAAGAACCTTTAGCCGAATCAACCAAAAACAGATCATTTCCAGCTGGAAAGATTCGTTCCCCGATCCAAACTTCAATAGCAATTTTCTGCACCAGGTAGAGGCACCTAAATTTGGATGCTTCATCGATAAAAGAGAAATAACTCTACACAAAGATCCCAATGATGTATTGCAAAACGTATGGGAGATAGGTGGAACAAGAGGCTGGTATTATGGGAATTTTTTGTGGAAAGTCCGTGGTTTCCTTGACAAGCTTGTCGGAGGGGTTGGCCTAAGGAGAGGACGCAGAAGCCCAAGTGATCTTAAGAATGGCGATGCACTCGATTTTTGGCGAGTGCTTTATGCCAACAAAGATGAAAAGCGCCTTCTTCTTTTTGCAGAAATGAAAATTCCAGGTGATGCATGGCTGGAATTTAAAATCAGGAAATTCAAGGAAGAATTCAAACTAATACAGACTGCCACATTTCGTCCATTGGGTCTTTGGGGTAGAGTATATTGGTATTTAGTGCTTCCCTTTCATGGATTCATTTTCAAAGGTATGATCCGGAACATCCACAATTACTCACCTACCATTTAGATCGATGTTACTCGTTCCCCTCCTGCCCTTTCTTAGCCAACAGTTGAAGCTGTCCTTGGACCACCTGGAAGCCAGGGTACATCTCTAGCGTTGCCAAGAAGAGGCGCTTAGCTTCATCATCATTGCCTTTCGCTTCTTCAATCATCCCCTTGATCCTATGAGCAGCAACATTTAATGGAACCTCCTGACCGACATTATCTTCCGTTGGAAAGACCACCACATTTGTTTTGGCATCTTCATTCTGCATGATAATATCTATGGATGTATTAGACTCTCCATAGCGCTTGGTTTCGAATTGAAGAAAGGCGATCTTGTAAAGGATGTTTATATCATTTTTAGCCAGGTAAAGTGTTTCATAATACGGAATAGATCGATCTTTTACTCCTAGATTATCAAAAGCACTAGCGGCTACTTCAGTAGCAAAAAGATTGTCTTTGTTTATCGCAAGCGATTGTTGTGCTACCAGCGCGGCTGATGCATGTTGGTTATATTGAAGGTATATGATTGCCAAAGAATCATATAGACTTGGGTTTCCAGGGTTCTCAGCTATAAGGTTATATAGCGCCATTTTAGCCACCTGTGGATCATTGAATAAATTGGCTGAGTTATATATGAACGATTGTTTTCTAATCTCCCATGGGATGGAATCTCCCTGTGCCATTTCAGTGCTTTGGGCCTTCAACATCATACAAGCCAACACGAGGCTCAACGCAAAAAATATCTTTTTCATCTTTTCAGTTTTTAAAACGCCTGCAAACATAGTTATTTGTCTAATATCAGGGAAGCATTTACTTCCTTAGCTTCAGTCCATATTTTTTTCCCAGGTCCAGCATCATTGCAAAAGCCTCGTCCTTGTCGTTGGCAATTCTCCCTTCAAGGATTGATTCCTTTATTTCTGCCTTTATGTCTCCTATTAATTTGGACGGTTGAATATCAAACACCTCCAAAATCATTTCCCCTGTAACTGGCGGCTGAAAATTCATGATCCGGTCACGTTCCTCCACTTCTCTGATCTTGCGTTCAACCCTTGTAAAATTCTTTTGATACCTGTCTACACGTTCAGGATTCTTGGAGGTCACATCCGCGCGGCAAAGGGTCATCAGGTCGCCGACATCTTTACCTGCTTCGAAGACCATTCTCCTAACTGCAGAATCTGTCACTTTATCATTGACCAATGCAATGGGCCGCAAATGCAACCGAACTAGTTTTTGGACATATTTCATTCGATCATCGAGCGGCAATTTCAATTTTTTAAAAATGTGCGGCACCCATTTCGCTCCCATATCTTCATGACCATGGAATGTCCAGCCAACCTTCTCGTGAAAACGTTGGGTTGCTGGTTTTGCAATATCATGGAGAATAGCTGCCCATCTCAACCAAAGATCATCTGTCATTTCGCTGATGTTATCCAGCACCTGAAGCGTGTGATAGAAATTATCCTTATGAGCTTTTCCATTGATCTTCTGAACACCTTGTAGCTTTGCCATCTCAGGAAAGATGAATTCAAGAAGGCCAGCATGAAACAATAACTTGAAGCCATATGAGGGAGTCTTTGACAGTATGATCTTGTTAAGCTCATCGGTTATTCGCTCTTGCGAAACGATGGAGATCCTCTCTTTTGAATCAATGATCCCTTGAAACGTATTCGCCTCAATGTCAAATCCAAGTTGTGAGGCAAAACGAATCGCTCGCATCATCCGTAGCGGGTCATCCGAAAATGTGATATCAGGAGCTAGTGGTGTTTTTATTGTTTTCCTGTCAAGGTCGCCCACTCCATCAAACGGATCGATCAATGCACCATAATCCTTCTGACATAAACTAATTGCCATCGCATTTATCGTAAAATCACGTCTATTCTGGTCATCCTCCAGTGTACCTGAAGATACCTCCGGGTTCCGCGAATCTTCACTGTAAGATTCTTTCCTTGCTCCGACAAATTCATAAGAAAATCCCTCAAAATGAATGGAAGCAGTACCAAAACGCTTAAATACCGATAATTTCGCCTTCACTCCCAGTTGCTTCGCTACACCCTCCGCCAATTTGAGTCCATTGCCCACACACACAAAATCAATGTCCTTTGAAGGTTTCTCTAACAACAAATCGCGCACATAACCACCAACAACGAAGGTTTCCAACGCTTGCTCTTTAGAGACAGTGCTAACAATGGAAAAGATCGAATGCTTATTCAGATGTTCCTTGAAGGAATTCATTCCGCAAAAATAGAGATATGAACTGCTAAAAATTGATTAAGTCGAATATCATGAAAAGAAAAATAATTCGAGCTGATTAGATTTGTTTCCAAATGAGTCAGGAACAAATTAAAGAACAGATCAAAGCGCTCACCGACGAGCTCAATTATCACAACCATCTTTACTATCAAAAGAGTCAATCCGAAATCTCTGACTATGAGTTTGATCAAAAGCTCAAGGAGCTAGAAAAACTTGAAAATGAGAATCCCGACTTAAAACTCCCCTATTCTCCTACATCAAGAGTTGGTGGAGCAATCACCAAAGATTTTGAAACTGTCGTCCATAAATATCCAATGCTTTCATTGGGTAATACCTATTCCATTGAGGAGTTGGAAGACTTTGATGCTCGTGTAAAGAAAGGATTGGGCACGGATGATTATGAGTATTTCTGCGAATTGAAATTTGA
>JANQST010000243.1 GCA_028279155.1 Cyclobacteriaceae bacterium | reverse complement strand
TTCATAGCCCATTAATACAATGAGAACCACCGCAACGTATCCCAGAAAGAAAAAAGCCATTAGCAAGAAGAGGTTCCGCCAATTTTTTCTGAATTTCTTTAGCGTAAGAAATTTGAAAATCCGGTGTGTTCTTGCAATTGCAAGCAACAGGATTAACGCTCCGATTAAAATCAGCCCGACGGTAATAATGGTAATATTTCCCATAGCCTGTGAGTAGCAAGGCAAATTTGCGGAAAACGTATGGGATTGTATAATAAAATGCGAAACAATGAGTGAACAAAAGGTGATCCCTGCTACAAAGGATACATTTCTAATTACCCATTTGATCTAACAATCTTAGATATTCATGCGATCTGGAATCTGATGAGTCCATTTCAAAAGCCTGTTGAAAGCTACTTCTTGCAGAAGCATAATCTTCCAAAAATAAGTGAGTAATTCCCAATTGATTTAAGGTAGAGGACCTTCCGGGAAAGAGTTCTTGTCGTTTTTCAAAAACGATTTTCGCATCCGCATGTCTTTTCCATTCATTCAACGTATATCCGACTGATGACAGTTTTCCAGCTGAGATCAACCCATTACTATTTAAACTATCTATTAGTTGCATTCCACTCTCAAACGAGTCATTACTTATTCGATCCAGCAAAATCTTGTTTACATCTGATGGATCATAGTTTTCATAACGAGCCTGATAATTTGCTCTTCGGCAATGCATGTCTAATTCAATTTCCACCTCATCAGATAATTGGGTCAATCCATTTTCCATTACAGAACTCCAAAAATCTCCACCGAATATTCCAAAGTCTTGACGGTTTAGCGTAATCTTTCCCGAAAAATCTACCTGCTGGTTTTTGGCAAAGTCCTCACTCAACGCTGTTGGCGCACTAAAAGAAATCGTATCAATCTGCGTTACTCCTTTTGCTGAAATCTCTCCTATCAAATCAAATCCACCATCGCTCTTAGGAATGACCTTCTGGCTTGTGAATGTGATGGTGGAATGATTAGGAGCATCGAACCAGCTGTCGGTGCTCCTCAGGTCATCATCTCTTCTTTTATTCCCAGTATTGATGCTGGACACATCGACGAAAATTGTGACTGACAATGAACTGATATTATCGGGATCGTACATCAATGTGCCATCAAAGGAATCGAATCTTCCACGCACTGGACTAAAGCCGAAATACTTGATCCTGAATCCAAGGTAAGAATGTTGATCATCGATCAAATAGTCCTTACCAATGAAAGATCGAAGGTCTGTTTTCCCATTTTCTAATTGACCTTCACCGTCCGAAACAACTGTGGATTGTTCATTTGGGGCACTGCATGCATAAATCAATAATGTGAAAAAGAGGAACTGAAGTATCCTTATACTGAAGGTTTTTTGGTTCATTTGCCAGTTTTTGTCTTAACAAATTCAGTGATCTTTTGAAGTGTTCCCTTTTCCTGTGCCAGGATCAGCATACAAATGAAATAAAAAGCAATTGAAACCGCATCTTCTGTTCCCATCCCATGAATAGCCCTTGTAACAAACGCTCCAAGCATCACCACCGCAAGTGTCACAGCACCATATCCATTTACCTTCGGAATCAGTATCAAAGCTGCTCCAACTACCTCCACGAATCCAATAAAAAACATAAACCATGTCGGATAACCCCATCGCTCGAATGCTCCTGACCAGAACCCGTCTGCGTCAAATTTTTGCCATCCCTGCATTCCAATTAACAATGTGTAATAAAGGCTGAAGAACCAGAATAGAACGTCTTTTAAGGTGGGCTTGGTCATTTTTTTAGTATTTAGAAACCAGACATAAGTGTTAAAGATTCCACTGATTTAACACGTGGATATGTAAGGATACGGATTGGAAATTGAAGTAATTCCTGGTTAGGGACAGAAATAACTTAATTGGGGATGAAATGGATCATGCCTGGAGGATCCGCTTCACATTTTCATTGAATCCCCGACTTGAAGTCAACACTTTTTGATTTTTGAGTGTGATCAAATACTCACCTCTTCGCCAGTGCTTCAGCGTTTTGATCATTT
>JANQST010000236.1 GCA_028279155.1 Cyclobacteriaceae bacterium | reverse complement strand
CATCAACACTTCTAACCCCCAACTTAATAATGCCAATTCCTTAACCTCTGGATATTCTGCAACCATGAGGTCTGCTGCGGGCTTGGGAATGGCACTATTAGTAGCAACCATACCATTTCCTTGATGAACATTTCTGAACAGCTGGTGAATTCGATCACTGTTCGCATGAAATTTGTCAACCTTCACTTCATCGTCGATCCACAGCAGGACCAACATGCTTGACGCAATACCTACAATTAGTCCTAGAAGATTCAAAGCGGTAAAGCCCTTGTATCGAAGGGCATTCCTTAATGTTATTTTGAGATAATTTCTGATCATAGCGAAATAGATTAGTTTGTTAATTGGCTCAAAATTCCTGATCATACCAGGGCGAAAAAGTAGAAGCACATCCAGTGTGAAAAAGAGTTTTGCCTTTAGTTTATTTTGTTTAGACCTTTTTGAAAATAGTTCGGAAATATCCCCCTCCACATCCTCAACCATATCCGGGTTGCAAAACCACTTGAGGAATTTCAAGGGCAATTTGGGAGGTGATATGTTCACTAATTTGTTCACGCAAATTTGAAATCAAATGCGATGGAAGGAATAGCGTCCCAAAGTTGCTTTCTGGTTTCCATTACCTTGTCAAGTGCATCTTTGCCATGCGGCGTTACTTTGAAAAAGCGCTTTCGTTTCCCACCTCTCACGGCCGTAGCTTCTCCAAATTCTGAAACTAGGAATCCTTTTTTCTCGAGTCGATTGAGGGCAGTTCGCATGGCCCCTACACTGACTTTACGCTTAAGTCGCTTTTCAATTTCTTCTTTGATGGAGATGCCATATGCGTTTTCATAGAGTATGGCGACTGTTAGAAGTACGACTTCTTCAAATTCTCCGATTGAATATTTACCCATAAGATTTATATTAAAGTCCTAAAAGTAACAAAAATATTAAAGTCCTAAACGCAATCTTTATAAAATAGTTGTAGGAATGATTCTGACTTTAGGCCAAGGGTTGCATTCAGAGACTGAAATATTGATCATCCATCTTTTGGAGGATCAACTTTACTTCATCTGATTTGTGGTAGTCACCTAGTTTTTCGAACGATACGATCAGATTACGAAGCGCACGTAAAATGATATCTAGATTTGAGCAGGGTTCGTAAAAGATATCCTGCTTGTTCAACTGAAGGTTTTCCAAATAGTTATCAATGTCGGTTCTGGTGAAAATCAATCCTCGATTGAAAACATTGATGTAGAAGGACTCTTCTCCAAGTTTATAGGTCAGGATAAATAGGTTTGGAAGATTGACACCATAAATTGGAAGTTCCATTTTCTGAGCGAGTAGAAGATATATAGCGCATAGTGATATAGGATTCCCCTTCTTTGATTCAAGTACAGCATTTATCATTGAATTAGCCGGTGAATGAAAATTCTTGGTATTGGCTCTAAACTTGAATTGATTGAAGAATACCTCATTGAAGGTTTTAATCTGATCATACGGAGACATGTCATCCTGAAATTGACGCCAGAGCTCATGATACAACTGTTCAATTTCTTTTATTAACTCATCAATTTCCAGATCTGGATACTGATAAGTTGCGACAATCCATAGACCTTCCAATAGATTTTCAGCACCAGCCTCTTTCCAGTCGAGGAAGCGCTCCTTCAACAATTCAAATTGTAACTCGTGGACCAGGTCTTCGATGCGGGCCTGAATGGTTGGATTGAAAACAGATTCCCATTCTTCCTCAAGAAAGGGGATGATTTCAGTACCGAAAGAGCGAATTTTATCTTCAACGTGATTAACTACTTCCTGATCTTCATCATCAAGAAGCTGTACAAGTGCTTTTATTTCTTTGGATTTAATCAATACTAGGTTTGTATGACTCCGACATTCATCTTCTCCTCAATCGGTGCATGATTGGCCATTTCAATACCTTTGGAGATCACGTTTCTTGTCTCCAGAGGATCGATTATTCCATCAACCCATAATCGTGATGCTGCGAAATATGGGCTCAATTTTTCATTGTACGAGTCTTCGATTTTCTTTAGCTGGGCTGTCTTTTCTTTTTCTGTCAACTCCTTTCCCTTCGCTTTTGCAGAAGCGATTTCAATTTGAAGTAAGGTCTTGGCAGCAGATCCTCCACTCATCACCGCAATCTCTGCTGTCGGCCATGCATATATTAGTCTGGGGTCGTACGCCTTTCCGCACATTGCATAATTACCAGCACCATACGAACTCCCCATCACAATGCTAAACTTTGGAACTACAGAATTTGAGACGGCATTAACCATTTTCGCTCCATCTTTTATTATACCTCCGTGCTCCGACCTGGATCCGACCATAAATCCATTGACATCATGTAGAAAAACCAGTGGGATTTTTCTTTGGTTACAGTTCATGATGAATCTTGCAGCCTTATCCGCAGAATCTGAATATATCACTCCGCCCATCTGCATCTCCCCTTTCTTGGTCTTGACAGTTTTGCGTTGGTTTGCAACGATCCCAACACTCCAGCCATCAATACGAGCATATCCACATAAGATAGATTTTCCATAAAGTTCCTTATACTGATCAAATTCTGATTTGTCTACCAGACATTTGATCACCTCCGCCATGTCGTATTGAATGTTCCGGCTTGCCGGAAACTTGCCATATATATCCTTGAGTTTCTCTTTTGGAGCTGCCGGCTTAGCTCGATTGAATCCTGCATCTTCTGCTGCTCCAACCTTATCAAAAATCTTCTTTATGGAATCAAGACAGGCTTTGTCATCATCACACTTATTATCTGTGACTCCCGAAATCTCACAATGGGTACTTGCTCCACCTAGTGTCTCATTGTCAATATCCTCTCCTACAGCAGATTTTACTAAATAGCTTCCTGCTAGAAAAACAGATCCCGTTCCATCTACAATCAATGCTTCATCAGCCATTATTGGCAAGTATGCACCACCCGCTACGCAGCTTCCCATTATCGCAGCAATTTGAATAATTCCTTTTGAAGACATAATCGCATTGTTGCGGAACTGTCTTCCAAAGTGTTCTTTATCGGGGAATATTTCATCTTGCATGGGGAGAAAAACCCCCGCACTATCTACCAGGTAGATAATTGGAAGCTTATTTTCAATCGAGATTTCCTGTGCTCTCAAGTTCTTTTTGGCAGTCATCGGAAACCATGCCCCCGCTTTAACAGTCGCATCATTTGCGACAATCATGCACTGCCTTCCTGAAACTTTGCCAATACCTGTAACAACACCAGCAGATGGACAGCCACCAACTTCCTTATACATTCCATCTGCGGCAAACGCTCCTACTTCCAGAAAATCATTAGGATCATCAAGAAGGTACTCTATTCGCTCCCTGGCTGTCAGCTTACCCTTATTGTGATGGGATGCAATTTTCTTTTCACCACCACCAAGCTTTACTTTTTTTAAACGCTCGTTTAGCTTGAAGACCAGTTGTTTGTTGCTGTCTTCATTTTTATTGAATTGAATATCCATGGACTTGCCAGCTAGTTCCCTTCTTGACTAACCCCTTTAAGTTTCTTGTTTTTTCTCCCCAGTGGTTTCATAAAATCCCTTGGGTAATTATTAAAATGAATTGCAAGTTCATCCAAATCCACTAGTAATTTGTTGAGGTTGTTATAAATAGAATCATTGGTCATCAATTTGCCAATTGTACCTTTTTCTGATTTCAGGTTGGCCATTAATTCATTGATGCCTTCGATAGTTGTATTTAAGTTCTGAACCAGGGTATTATACTCGATTGATTTTAATGAGTCCATGAGGACATTTGAACTTCGGAGCAGGGTATCTAGTTGTTTTGATCGGTCATCAAAACTTGCTGTCACCGATTCAAGGTTAGCCATCAATGGCTGAACATCAATCCGATTGATTTTTCGTGTGATTGAGCCGATTGAATATTTCAACGTATCCACCACACCCTTTAAGTCTGTCTCATTCATCTGATCCAACAATGTATTGATTTTTGTAATTGTTGAATTAAGGTTATCAGCAACAGGCTCAAATTGCTCAAACAAATCACCAGCTATCTCTGAATTGAGTGTATCTCCTGGTAACAATCGATTTTTCGACTCGCCGACATCTAACAATATGGCTTTTCCTCCCAACAAACCGTCATTAGCCAATGTGGCAGTGGCATCTTCCCCAACAAATACTTCTTGATCAATATCCAATGAAACAACGATGCGATTCTTTTCTTGTTCCAACTCAAATCCACTAACACGTCCCACTGGTAACCCACTAAAGTATACCGGGTTGGATACATTGAGTCCGGTCACATTTGGGTATGTGATGTAATAGGTATCTGTAGGAGAAAACAGATTGGTTCCTCGCAAAAAATTAAAACCGTAGTAGAGCAATGCTCCTGCTACAATCGTGAGTAATCCGATCTTAAATTCTTTTGACACTTGATATTCTAGTTTTGAGAGTCAAACGCTTCTTTATATTCTTTTACCGCGCGGTAGATTCCTGAAGCAATATACGATTGCACATCCGGGTCATTCAATTCCTTTTCTTCCACGGGATTGGAAAGGTAGCCAATTTCTACCAACACACTTGGCATAGCAGTACTCCATAGTACATACAAACTTGATTGCTTCACTCCATAACTTTTTCTACCGGCACGGGAAGTGAGTTGATTGTCAATCAAGCTGGCTAAAAGGAGGCTATTGTCCTGATACGAAGATTGTGTCAGTGAATAGAGAATATAAGATTCCTCTGATTGAGGATCGAAATCATAGTTCTTTTCATAGTCTTCCTCAAGAAGAATTACCGAGTTCTCTCGCTTCGCTACTTCCAGGGCTCTTTCAGTATTTTGAGCACCCATTACATAAACTTCGGCGCCTTTAATTCTGTTTTTTCTAACGTCCGGTGTAGTTTCTGGTAAGGAATTTGCGTGGATCGAAACAAATAAATCAGCATCGTGTTTGTTAGCTATATCAGGCCTGTTTCTTGCGTGTATGAAAGTGTCGTCCTTTCGAGTATATATCACTTCAACATCAGGAATGTTCTCCTCAATATACTTCCCTACTTGCAAGGCTACCTTCAGGCAAACATCTTTTTCCTTGGTATACGAGCCAAGTGTTCCCGGATCTTTACCTCCGTGCCCCGGATCAATCACGATTTTAGTAACCTTGAATTTCTCACTACTTGTTGGACCAATAGGGTGAAACGAGACAAGAATTAAAAAAATGGAAAGAATTAATGGAACAAAAATATTTCTCATATCACTTAGAATTGGATATTCCAATTTGGGATACTTTTACACAAAAATTAAAAAACATCGCTGGTTTGGCAATAGTCTGAATGTAAATTCAGCAAAAAATTTGCCATTTAAGTTTGTTTCAAATCTCAATTGTCTCTCAACAGTTTATAATCGATAAAGGGTTCAGGTTTTGCGATTAATTTTTGTCCTCACATTTTTTTTTACCTCAACCCTCCTGATAGGTCAAAACTTAGCTGAAACTGACTCTATCCAAAACATACAGACTTCCAACTTAACTGCAGCTGACACTTTAACGACCAGTCAGCCTACAGATAGTGTAAGAAACACCTCTCGTGGAGATATAGAAACAACCATCAACTATGATTCTCAAGATTCTATGTATTTCGACGTGGTTAGCAAAAAGCTGTTCATGTATGGAGAAACACACATTGATTATGGAGATATCACACTGGAAGCAGATCGAACAAATGTCGATTGGAACCGCAAAACAATTGAATCGGATTATTCTCTTGATACTGCTGGAAATAAAATAGGAAGACCTATCTATTCGGACGGACCTGATGTATACCAAACGGATGATATCATTTACAACTTTGACACGAAGCGTGCACTAATTAAAGGAGTTGTAACGGAGCAAGATGGTGCTTTCATGCATGGAGATGATGTGAAGAAAAATGCAGAAAATGAGATGTTTATTCGAGGTGCACGGTATACTACGTGCAATTTGGCACATCCTCATTTCTTTATCGAATCGAAAAAGCTAAAAGTAATCCCTGGCAAGAAGGTAGTATCAGGGCCTTTCAATTTAAAATTCAGAGAGTTACCTACTCCACTATTTTTTCCTTTTGGAATGTTTCCCCAGCCAAAGGAAAAAGCCTCAGGAATTATAGTTCCCTCTTATGGTGAAGAGCAGCGAAGGGGATTTTTCCTTAGGGATGGGGGCTACTATTTTGCTATCAGCGATTACATGGATTTACGAGTGACGGGAGACATTTATTCCAAAGGCGGAAATGGATTGAATGTGACCTCAAACTACCTGAAACGATATGGTTATCGGGGGACATTCAACTTTTCCTACAATAAATCCGTCTCTGATGACATTGAGAATCCTTTGGAAACCAATGACTATTGGATTCGATGGAACCACCGGCCTGAAAGCAGAGGTAATTCTTCATTCTCGGCGTCAGTATCTGCCGGTACTTCTACATATAGTACGAACAACAATATTGTCAATCAGGATTTTAACAGAAGTATCAATGCCCAATTCACTTCGAACATTACCTACACGAAGAGATTTCAAGGTACTCCTTTTAATATGTCGACAAACCTCAGACACAATCAGAACATTCAAACTGGGATTGTCAATTTGACTTTACCTGACTTTACACTTAACACCAACAGACAGTACCCATTCAAAAATCTGACAACATCATCTAAATCGCCATTGGCAAAATTGAACTTTAGCCACAATTTTGTAGCTAAAAATGAGCTAACAAACAGGGCCCGATCTTCTTTTCCTTTTAATGTTTCAAATGAAGATCCAAATGGTGATGAAGTACTTGCATTCAATAGTGACAACCTAAGCCAAATTCTAGACCGATCTCAAATTGGCGGAAAGCATACAATCCCGATCTCAACTTCTTTGAGCCTTTTTAAATACTTCACTTTAAGTCCAACCTTTAATTATCAAGAGCTGTGGTATACAAAAGAATTAAAATACCGCTTCATAGAAGCTGAAAATGCAGTTCAAGTTGACACAGTTGATGGTTTTAGTCGGGCCGGGAGCTGGTCCACAGGAGCTTCACTTAATACCCGTATTTATGGAACAAAGTTCTTCCGGGGGAAAATCCAGGCAATCAGACATGTGATGACACCAAGTGTTTCATTTTCTTTCAGACCTGACTTCACCAACCCTCGATATGGTGTATACAGTGATATACAAATTGACAATACGGGAAATACAGCAACGGTTAGTAAGTACCAGGGATTTGCCTTCGGTTCTCCACCTGGTGGCGAGAGTAAAACCATTGGTTTTTCACTCACTAATAATATAGAGATGAAAGTGGCAAGCAAAAAGGACACAGTCAAAGGCTTCAAAAAAATTAAAATATTCGACAACCTCGGCTTGTCAACAGGCTACAACCTCGCAGCAGACTCATTCAACCTAAGCAATATTTCCCTGAGTGCGAGAACTACCTTCTTAAATAATCTTATCTCAGTGAACTTAACGGGCTCCATTGATCCCTACATTCGAGATAGGGACACAAACGCCCGGATTAACAAACTAGCGTGGAATGCTGGAAGAGGAATTGGCCAACTTACTACAATGACCACTGCGATTGGAATGAACTTGACTCCCTCTGGCCTTAAAGGTAGAGGTAGTAACAATACAGCGCAGAATGCCAATCAGAATCAGGGGCCATTGGGAGCTTTGGGAGATCCATTTGGCGAAAGTGAAGAAGGTCTAACTTTTGAAGAACAACAACAGTTGCAGCAAGTAAGAGATAATCCAGATTTATATGTGGACTTTAATGTTCCGTGGAGCTTAAGAGCAAATTATTCTATAAACAGAACGAAAAGGGGGTTTGACGAGGCAAACATTCGTCAGACATTAAGTTTTAGTGGAACTTTGGGTTTGACAGAAAAAACACAGATCACTTTCAATTCAGGCTACGATTTCGAGCAAAAAGACTTCACTACGACGCGTGTTGGTATAAATCGAGATTTACACTGCTGGACCATGAGTCTGAATTGGGTTCCTTTTGGCACATTTCAATCCTATTTTGTATCAATTCGGGTTAAATCCACACTTCTCCAGGACTTAAAAATTGAAAAAAGAAGAAGTTTCCTCGATTTATTCAATTAGAATTTTAATTGTAGAAATATTTTCTTGTCCTTAAATTGTACAATTCAATATCACTCTAATCCATAAACCTATGATTAAGCACATTGATTTTACACCTGAGGTCACTAAAAAAGGAGGGCTATTTAAATCAGCACAAATCGAAAGATTCCAGGATGTTGTGGACCGAATGAATGAGTGGCGTAAATCCGACAACTCAAACATTATTAGTATTGAAACTGTGGTTTTGCCAAATATTCATGATGCAGATGAAGAAGGTAGCGAAGACACCATGTTGGGCACCGGCCG
>JANQST010000224.1 GCA_028279155.1 Cyclobacteriaceae bacterium | reverse complement strand
CGAGGAGCCGACAGCGACTTCTGAACCCCCGCCCACATTCTTTCCCACGAAGTACCATTTTCGCTATTCATAAAAACAGCATTCGGTTCACCCGAATTCCCTATGACCACATCCATCAGGTTGTCCTGATTGAGATCTCCCACCGAAATCGCATATGATCTACCTGGACTATTATCGAAAACTGCCTTTCTGGAAAAATCCATTTTGTCACCACCAAAATAAATGACATTAGGCTCCCCGATATTCGCAGTAATTATATCCAGAAAACCATCCTTGTCCATGTCAGCAATCGCAACGGAGCGTGTGTTATCACTACCGCTACCATACGGAATCTTTTGTGTGAATTTCAGATTTCCATCATTGAGGTACACAAAGTTTTGCTGTTCATCCCTATTGGCCAGAATAAGATCATTGTCACCATCGCCATCCAAATCCGCCACTTCTACATCGATGGTAGAGTCATCTTTGGAACCAAAACCGATCGTTTTAGAAAAATTACCCTGACCATCATTCAAACAGATTTCATTCTCACTGCTTCTGTTCGTAATTAGGATATCAACATCATTGTCATTGTCCAGATCCGCAATTACAATGTTTCTGGTATGGTCGTATGTTTTTCCAAAATTTGAGCCTTTAATAAATGCGCCCGTTCCATCATTTATAAAAATGAAGTTTGGGGCCATGTCATTTCCAACAGCAACATCCAGGTCACCATCATTATCAACGTCTGCCAGCTCTGTGGAATAACTGGTTTCCATTTCATTTCCGAGTTCCATGGAAACAGTAAAGATTCCATTTCCATTATTGAAAAATATGCGGTTTTGACCTGGCCAATGCCTACCATTAGCCGCCAAAACATCCATATCTCCATCGTTATCTATATCTCCAATCCCCAATGAGGCAGTTCTTTCCTTATGTGTTCCAAGAATCAATCGTCCATTGGTAAAAAAACTTGAAGATTGAGCGTTGATTAAGCTTGAAGAACAGCATAGGATCAAAATGAATACGTATTTCATTGATTTCATCATTAAAAGATTAGGTTCAAGATTTAAGCGTTTCTCGGAAATACCTTAGCCAATTTTGACCCAGAATTTTCTCAATATCACCTAATTTGTAGCCACGTTTGTCAAGGACTCTTGTGACGTGTTTATATCGCTCCGGAAGATCAAGTTCCGGTATCCAGGGTGGCCACCTAACCTGGTATGACGGTTTGAATCTTGTCAAACGAGGCTCATACCAATTTTCACGGGTTGCTCCGTTTGCCTCCAATCCCTGAATCGCATAATCAGCAGCAACGCCAACGTGATCAATACCTGCAATCTTAACTGCATGATCAATGTGATCTACATAAGTTTCCAATGTTGTTTCACCACCCGGATCAGGTCCAATCATGTAGCCAAGACAAATTATTCCCATAACTCCACCTTTGTCTGCCATCGCACGAATCTGAGCATCTGTTTTTGCTCTAGGGTGATCTTTGTACAAAGTTTCGCACATGGTATGGTTGAAACTTGCCCCAGTCTTACTGAATTTTATTCCATCATTAGTGGTTTGCCGTCCGCAATGAGAGAGGTCAATGATAATTCCCAAATCGTTCATTCGCTCCACTGCTTCAACACCGAAATCGGACAAACCCGCATTTGTTCGTTCTGTACAGCCATCTCCTAATAGGTTTCGCTGATTATAGGTCAGCTGGATCCAACGGGTGCCTGCCTTGTAAAGCTTGTCCACGTTATCAATCGACTTTTCAATCATTGTGGCATTCTGAAAGCCAAACATCACTGCCGACTTGTTCTCCTTTTTTGCACGTGTGAAATCTTCGGCGGTTAACGCATTTATTAAGCGATCGGAATTCTTTTCGACCCTTTTAGTCCAATCAGCGAGTGATCGCATAGCCGAGTTAAGGCTTCCGGAGGACAATGAAATATTAAATCCTGTGTAGCCAGACTTTGCTAACGCATCAAAAGAATCCTTGTCCCACCCGCGCGGGATCACTAAACCATCAATGACAATTGCATTTTCGTACAGCTTGTCAATGTTTTGTTGAGGTTCCGGAAAGCTGCTCTTAATACTATTTTCAGTTGATCCTGCAAGGCTATTGAGAATTGGTCCCGGTAAAATCGCTCCCATAGGCAGCATTCTAATTATATCTCTTCGTTTAAATCCCATGATCTATTATCTGAGGTTTAGGCTGTGATGTCTTTCTATTAAAGGTAATAAAATGTTGCCAGCGTTCGTTGGCTCGAGATTCAACCAATTTTATCGACAAATCAGAACTTTATTAAGTTTGCCTCGTAATATTAAATCGACAAATCAGAATTATATATGAAAGGAGATCACCTTGGAGAACTTGAGGAACTCATTTTACTGACAGTAGGTTCTTTGCATCCTCACGCATACGCACCTGCGATTAAAGATGAATTGGATGCAAAAATGAATCGTAAGGTTGTCTTAAGTTCAATTCACACAGTACTCAATCGATTAGAAAGCAAGCATTTTGTAAAGAGTGATTTTGGAGAATCCACTCCGGAACGAGGAGGAAAGCGTAAGCGATACTTTGAAATCACTCCCGAAGGTTTCAAGGCGCTCCAGGAGCTCAAATTGAAACGCGATACACTTTGGAACAATCTCTTAACATTGGTCCCGGCTTACAAATAAACTCATGAGTACGCACCAACCTCCCAAATTGGCGTCCAGGATACTCTCACGAGTGATTAGTAAAGAGCTCTACGAAGAGATTTCCGGAGATATGGAAGAGGAATACAACAAAGACATTCAATCCAAAGGAAAAATACCGGCCCAACTACTTTACCTGATGGAAGTTCTACGATACATCAAAATGTACAAGGGTGGTCGAAAATATCAATCTACAAATTCACTAAGCATGCTGCAGAACTATATAAAAGTCGCGTTTAGAAATCTTTTGA
>JANQST010000215.1 GCA_028279155.1 Cyclobacteriaceae bacterium | reverse complement strand
GCCTTGGATAATTGCACAGCTAATACTCGTCAGGGACAACCACTTTGCCAGGAGATCAATGAATTGTCTTCTACCCCATTTTCCAATTTGTATTCGAGCTACACATCGAATTCGGTCTTTATCAATTTAGACTCAGTGCGTTCGGGGGGCCTTGAAATTTATAGAAAATTAGGTGCAGAGGGAACCTTCGAGCTACAAAGCACAGTTCAAGCAGCACATTCGGATCCAATTGGGTCCCTGGCTAGAGAATATTTCTATCGAATAGATTATGTGGACTCGTGTGGAGAGGTGTTATTTTCTGCTGAGACAAACCCTCCACTTCTATCCTCGGAACGAATTGAAGAGAACTCTCACCGAATATCTTATACAGATCCGTCCAGTGTTTTTAATGACATTTCTTCAATTACCTACGAATTGGGAAATCAATCAAGTATCACAGAACCAATCAATAGTTCTCCTTTTGATATAGGCTTGGACCCGCTCAATGGGACTCGGCAATTCATTCAGGCAAGTGTTGTTTATCAAAATGGACCTACCATTTTTTCCAACCAAATAACCTATAAGTATAAACCGATCATTCATGTACCCACCGCTTTTACTCCCAATGGCGATGGATTGAACGATACGTTAGAATTGTTTGGATTGCCGACTCAAGTAGCCACCACAAGAATCTACACAAGGTGGGGTCGGCTAGTTTATTCCTCAACAGAACCCTCTCCCGGGTGGAACGGTTTAATAAGTGGAAGCATAGCACCGGAAGGTACTTATCTGTATGAAGTAACATTTGAAGATTCTGACGGAGAAAAGGTGATACAAAAAGGTACTTTTGCACTAATTAAAAAATAGCGAACATGTTTGACATGATGAAAATGATGGGCAAGATGAAGGAGGTCCAACAAAAGATGAAAGAAGCCCAGGATCAGCTCAAGGACATCACTACTGTTGGGGAATCCGGAGGTGGAATGGTTAAAGCAACCGCTAACGGGCAAAAAGAAATCATTGGGCTTGAAATCGATGAATCGTTGATCAATCTTACAGATAAGGATATGATGCGAGATTTGATCATCGCAGCATCAAACAAAGCACTAAGAGAGGCGGATGAAAAATCAAGAGAACATCTCAAAAAATCTACTGAAGGTTTGATCCCTAATATCCCGGGATTGGATCTATCAGGAATGGGGCTAGGTTAAATGACAAAAGTATCTGTTGTCATACTTAATTATAATGGCCGAGAATACTTAGAGCAGTTTCTTCCATCTGTTATACAAAATTCATCTGAGGCGGAGATCATAGTGGCAGATAATGCTTCTATTGATAATTCAGTTGAATTTCTCAAAGCAAATTTTCCTGAAATCAAGCGCATCGAATTAGCTGAGAACTTTGGATTCGCAGGTGGCTATAATGAAGCATTAAAGCAAGTAGAAGCAGAATACTACGTGCTACTCAATTCTGATGTTGAAGTTTCAAGCGGTTGGTTAGTCCCAGTTATTGAGTTTTTAGATCAAAATGAAAGTTACTCTGCATGCCAACCCAAAATCTTGGATTTTAACAAAAAGGATCACTTTGAGTACGCAGGCGCATGTGGCGGTTTTCTCGATCTATTCGGATACCCTTTTTGCAGAGGTAGAATCTTTAATACATTGGAAAGAGACGAAGGTCAATACGATAATCCTATCGATATCAATTGGGCCTCTGGTGCTTGCCTAATTATCAGATCAAAAGCTTTTTTTGAGGTAGGTGGTTTTGACATTGACTTCTTTGCACACATGGAAGAAATTGACCTTTGCTGGCGAATCCAAAGCAATGGATCCAGGATCAAAAGCATTCCATCTTCAGTCATATACCATGTAGGTGGTGGAACACTTTCAAAATCGAGCCCATTTAAAACCTATTTGAATTTCAGAAACGGATTGAGCTTGATTATTAAAAACATGCCTTTGTCAGCACTTGTCTGGAAACTGCCCATACGCATCTTACTTGATTGGATCGCAGCGATTAAATTTCTCCTTGATGGTGGGCCAAAACATTGTTTTTCAGTACTCAAGGCTCATGGGAAGGTTTTGGTTACATTAATCAAAACCTTGAGCAAGCGAAAAACTGCCTTGAGAATCACAAGGCCGTACTCTATAGTATATAGGTATTTTCTAAAAAAGGAAAATCGCTTCGCAGATCTTTAATAATACCAGAGCGTATTATGTCTCCTTCTTAGTACTTTTCTGAAATTCATTATAAATGC
>JANQST010000212.1 GCA_028279155.1 Cyclobacteriaceae bacterium | reverse complement strand
ACCTTGAATACTTCATTTTCGATGGTGGAAGTACAGATGGATCAGTGGATATTATTCGTGCATATAATGACAAGATTACTTATTGGGAGAGCAAGAAGGACAAGGGCCAAAGCCACGCGATTAACAAGGGACTCCAAAGAACAACTGGGGATATTGCTACCTGGATTAATAGCGATGACCAACTAATGTCAGGGGCTCTGGAAAAAGTAAATCAATACTTCATCGATAACCCCAAGATCAACTTGATTCATGGCAAGACGCTATTGGTGAATGGGAAAAGTCAGGAAAAGGGAGCTGAAAAATCACATTTACCTTATGAATACCTTGCTGGGATGAGCTTTCCACAGCCCTCTTCTTTTTTCAGGACAAATACCTTTGGTGATGATTTAGGAGTAGATCAAAGTTTGCATTATGGAATGGATTACGACCTTTTCGTAAGACTGTTTTTGAAGGGGGAATTTTTGATGGTCGATGATGTTTTTTCAAAATATTTGATTCACCCGGATAGTAAAACCGCTCTGACGAATGTAGGATTTGCACAGGATTGGGCAATCGTTTTTTCCAGAGTTCTAAGAACCCTTGGTGCAAAAAAGTGGATCAAAACCTTGGATGAACTTGGACTATATGTTAATGATGGTAGCTCGTATGAAGTTTCCAGAAAATTTGACGCAGAATTCCTCGGTAAAGCATTCGAATATTTTCTTCTCTTTCAAGCTCACTTTTACTATGAAGATTTAGAGCTAGAGACTGCAAAAAGGATAGCGAACTACCTCAAGAAAGAACATCACATTTTTTACCAAACCAATGGGCTCGAGAACATACATAAGAGAGCATCTCTGCCATTTGCAACTCATATTATAAAATTCTTGAGGACCTTTACACGATAATGCCTTTTTTTTCAATAGTCATACCTACCTACAATAGGGCTGATTTTCTCGAGAAAACTATCGATTCTGTATTGCAGCAAAGTTTTCAGGATTTCGAAATTTTAGTCGTTGATGATGGTAGTACAGATAATACAAATGAGATTGTAAGAAATATTTCAGATTCTCGAGTGCATTACCACTTTAAAGAGAATGAAGAAAGAGGAGCAGCACGCAACTATGGTTTTGATAAGTCGGAAGGCGAGTACGTTGTGTTTCTAGATTCAGATGATCTATTTTCAAAAGAACACCTGAGTACATTAAACGAGCATCTCGCGAAAAAACAAGAGAAGTTCATCTGCACCAGGTATGACTTTGTTGACGAAAAAGGACTAAGGAGAAATTCCCCGATGAGTCTCATCAAAAGTGGGTACCATAACTACTTGCTATTTCTTCAAGGCAATCCGCTTGGTTGCAATATTTGCGTGCTTAGAAGTAATCCAGATTTTATTCCATTTCGGAAAGAGAGAAAGTATGCTTCGATGGAAGATTGGATTTTCAATTTGGAGAATCTGAGATCGAGTAGTCTGATGTTATTAGAAGCCACTACTGTTACGATGAATGATCATGGAAATCGGTCAATGCAGAGCAATCATCAACTTTTAATTGAAAGAAGAAAAAAAGCCACCAATTATCTCAAAATAAATCATCAGTTCAATAGACGGGAACTGAAAAAGTTGGAAGGTCAGACACACTATTTTTGTGCCATTCATCAATACATAGACGGGAGAACAAAGATGGGATTGATTGAATTAGCTAAATCAACGAAGTACTTAGGCATAAATATGCAGTTGTTCTTACTCCTGATCAAGCTTTTAGTTGGTCACAAAATCGTAAACAAAGTGAAAGATTGGATTTGAACATTTTAGTTATCACATATTGGAAATATTCTGATGCTTTGATCCAAACCTATACTCTGCCTTACCTGAGGCTTATAAAAAAGGTAAATCCGAAAGCGAAGATTTGGCTTGTAACACAAGAAGCCGAAAAGGAGAAACTGGCTCTTAGAGGACCCAGTAGCAAAGACCCATTTATCCAACATGTTACTTATAAGTATTCACCTCTGGGAATCATAGGAAGTTGGAACGTTCTTTGGATGATCTTATCCCTGTTTGTGCTAATGGTTCGCAGGAAAATTGGCTTTATCCATACCTGGGGTACTCCAGCCGGAGTTATTGCTGTTCCACTTAGTATACTTACAGATAAACCGCTCATTTTAGATAGTTATGAGCCACATGCTGAGGCGATGGTCGAAAATGGGACTTGGGCAGAGAATAGTTTTGCTTTTCAGGTTTTGAGCAAATTTGAAGAATGGCAAAGCAAAAGGGCCAAATTCGTAATTTCTGCAACAGAAGGAATGAGAAACTATGCTCGAGAAAAATTCGATATAGAATTTGAAAATAACTTCTTTGTTAAACCTGCTTGTGTAGATCTGGATTTATTTGGTCTTCAGCTTCGAAAAAAATCACAGTTACTTGATGAATTACAACTACGTGATAAGATAGTTGCCGTATATGCAGGAAAATTTGGAGGCATCTATTTGGATGTTGAAGTCTTTGATTTAGTCAAAGTCGCTATTGAATACTGGGGAGACCGATTTAGATTTTTGCTTTTAACAGGTCATTCTGAAGATGAGATCAAAGAGATGAGAGAGAAACATGGGATTGGAGATGAGGTAGTAGTTCAAAAATTTGTGCCACATCGAGAAATTCCCAACTACATGGGTTTAGCCGATTTTGGGCTTACACCTGTAAAGCCTGTTCCTACGAAAAGATACTGTACTCCAATCAAAGACGGTGAATACTGGGCATTAGGATTGCCAGTGATTATTACTAAAAACATTTCTGATGACAGTGATATAATCGAAGAAGAGGAAATCGGTTATGTGCTTCAGGATTTAACGTTGAAAGAGTATAAATCAGCCGTGGAGAAGATTGACGCTATTTTATCTGACGATCATGAAAAGACTACACTTAAAATAAGAACAATAGCAGAGCAATATCGGAATTTCAGTTTAGCAGAAGATGTCTACAGATCAATCTATGGTAAAATTTGATGGATAATCTGAGATTGCTCCTTATGCAGGAACAATGCGCCACTAGAGTATTCAATTAACTGAGCAGAGCTTCAAAAATTATCTTACTTACCTTTGGCAAGAAGGTAAAATGAATTGCTTACTAAGCCCTAAGATTTCGACAAGTGAGTCAGTTTGACGTTCCAATACTATATCTCGTTTTCAACAGGCCAGACCTTGTTAAACTAACTTTTCCTTCCATAAAAAGTCAGAAACCGAAAAAGTTGTTTATAGCTTCTGATGGCCCGAGGGATACCCATACAGAGGACCCAGCTAGAGTAGATGAATGTAGGAACTGGGTTTTAGATCAAATTGACTGGGAGTGTGAGTTAAAAACACTTTTCCGCGAGAAAAACCTGGGGAGTGGTGTTGCCGTGAGTGAAGCAATAACCTGGTTTTTCAAACAGGTTGAAATGGGAATAATTTTAGAAGATGACATATTGACTAATGAATCCTTCTTCCAATTTCAACAAAAAATGTTGGAAAAGTATGCTCTTGTAAAAAATGTACTTCATGTGTCAGGAAGTAATTTTCTTTTTGGCAAAACTTATACACCAGATGATTATTACTATTCAAAATTTCCAAATACGTGGGGTTGGGGAACATGGTCAGATAGGTGGGATTTGTTTCAGTTTGACCTAGAAATCAGTTTGGAGAAAATTTCGGAATTTGCACTCTCATATCATAACAAGGGTATAAAAAACTTGTGGGAACACAGGTTAAATGCACTTAAAAATAATGTAGTTGATGCTTGGGACTATCAATGGTTTTTTCAATTAATTATTAACGATATGATTACGGTAGTTCCTCAAAAAAACTTAGTTACGAATATTGGAATAGGTGATCAAGCGACACATACCACAGTTTTTGCAAAAAAATACAATTCGGTCACATTAGAAAGTTTGCCATACGATTTGAAGTATCCATCGCAGGTGAAATACAGTAGATCATCGGATATAAAGCACTACAAGAATATCTTCAAAGAGACTACTGAAAACAGGTTGCGAAATCTCGCTTACAAATATATTCCTGAAAGGTTGTACACTATGTTGAAATTAATACTGAGGAGGAGTCATGGCTGATGATAAATTGATCTTTGTCATATCCCAACCGAGAAGTGGTTCCACTTTAGTACAGTCAATACTGTTAAACTCAGATGACATCAAGGGGGACTTAAATGAATCTTGGTTTCTTCTTCCATATCTGTCTACACTGAGACACGATCTTAATTATTCAGTTTATGACCTACGATTAGTTGAAAAAGGGACTACTAATTTCATTTCAAAGGATATGCTGAGGCAGAAAGTTTCAGATTTTGTATCCGATGTGTATAAGTCAAAGTACGGGAATGGCAGCAAATATTATCTTGACAAAACACCTCGGTACTATGAAATTCTTAATGAAATAAAAGAGAATCTACCGGGGGCAAAAGTCATTGTTCTTCTAAGAAACCCTTTAGATGTCATGGTTTCTATACTTAAAAGATGGAAACCGTCTAGACTAAGGGATTTGGCTTTTTTTTCGAGAGACATTCTGGAGGCCCCTATCTTGATTCAGGAGTTTTTGGCTAAAGAAGGTGACAATCCTAACGTTTTTGTAGCGCGTTATGAGGATATTGTATTGAATCCTCAAGTAGAGTTCAAAAGGATGTTTAATTGGCTAAATATTGACTATCAAGATGCTTATTTGAGCTATTCCGTCGATAAAAGTCCAGTTCTCGGCGATAATAAGCTAATGACCCACACTAAAACACATACTTCTTCAATAAATTCGTATAGAAGCGCGTTAAATAAAAGATGGATGAACAGGGTTTTGAATGGCTATAAAGGCTATTTAAATGACAGAGGATACAATTTGTATGAGATCGAAAGCGATTCCAAAAGTCGAAATTGGACTTTTAAGTTTTTCCTAAACTACCATCTTTTTCAAAAGGATCTCAATAGAGATTTGAGGCGGAAATCTTTGAGTAATATATGGTATTACTTATTGATGAAGATTTTTTGAAGATTTATCGAAGTTGAAGGGATTTTTTTTCATAGGCCTATTTTTAATATCCGGACTTTTACTAGCCCAATACCCAACAGCTGATTTCACTTTACCTGCAAGTGTTTGTCAAGATGGTTTGATAGAAGTTACGAACAATTCGCTGAATGCGGATAGTTATGCTTGGGACTTATGCTTTAATAGTTTATCCAATCCGGTTTCGGGAGAAGCGATTTCGGGTATATCCGGTATGAATTATAGCCAAGGCGTTGCTGCGGTATATAGCGAGGACAGTCTGCTAGTTATTTTGACAAATACCTTTGGACATAGTCTAAGCAGACTTTCCATATCAGCTGAAACGGGATTGGTTGGAACAACGGAAGACCTGGGAAATTTCGGGGTAATTAGCTCTCCATATGCGATAGACATAGAAAGAAATTCGATCAACGAGTACTATGCTTTTGTCACAACTCTTTCTGGCAATATTTTACGATTTTATTTTGGTAGTTCGCTTAGGTCAACCCCCACAGTTGTAGACTTGGGAAACTTGTCCACTTGGGATGATTTGTATGGAATAGATGTGGTAGAGTCTTCAAGCGGAGAATGGTATATCATAGTGAGTTCAGGAGGTAATGATAAGTTGAGTGTGGTTTCGCTAGGGACATCACTATCAACGATTCCGACCGCTATGGATGTTACAGATTTGGGTTTAGGGTCAGATGATTTGACAGAGCCTCGAGGTATTTCTGTTATGGAGATAGATGGGCAGTGGTACGGTCTGTTGTCAGATTATCTTGATTTGGAGGTTGTAAGACTAACTTTTGGTACAAGTTTACTGTCAACTCCAGTGGTTGATCGTATTGGTGGTTTTAGCTGGCCAACGGAGTTAGAATTGATCAAAGATGGAGGTGAGTATTTTGGGTTAGTTGCGGACAGAGTAGGAGGTGTTTATACGTATTCTTTTGGAGATGACATCACCAACACACCGGAGGAGTTGGATGCTGGCAATTTTGGAATTATGGGTGGCGGTACCTTTTCATTATCTTCGGTTAAAAGGTCGGATACGGAATGGTCGATTTTAGCGACAAATAGAGGCTCAAATCAACTCTATCATCTTAGCTATCAGGACAATTGCAATGGGGAAGTTACTTCTAATAGTACTTCCCAGGACTTGCCGTCATTTTCGACGGATTCAGTGGATCATTTTTTTATTGAGCTGACAGCATATAATGCTTCAGGAAATCTAGATCGGACAACAAAGAGTTTTGAGGTTTTGAATCAGTCAGCTCCAGTTGTGTCAATAATCACCAGTAGTCTATGCGTATCATCTATAAGTGATTTTTCCCTCGATGATTCCTCAGGAATACTTAG
>JANQST010000203.1 GCA_028279155.1 Cyclobacteriaceae bacterium | reverse complement strand
TTGATAGCTTGGAGCAGCTTCTTAAAAGGTCAGACCTACCTGACCAGGACAGAGTTGACGTGATGACGGATCTTTCATTTAAATATCACCGCAGTGATATTTCCAAAGGACTTGAGTATGCCAATGAAGCTCTCAGAATTGCTACCAAAATCAATTATCGAAAAGGAGTTGGTGATGCTTATCATAAGATAGGTGTCAACCTATGGGAAAAGGGGAGCCTTGATTCTTCGTTAGTCGCATACGAAGAAGCTATTCTGGTTTATGATGAATTGGGATTGGTTGAAGCTGGGGTAAGGGCTCGAATGAATAAGGCGATCATATTTGAAAACAAAGATGAGCTCTCCAAGGCACTTGTTCATTATGAAAAAGCACTGGCTCTAATCGAAGAGCATCAAATTGAGAACATGGGCGGAGTGGTATCCTACAATATGGGATTGGTGTATAATAAGATGGGCAATTGGAACGCGGCAATCGAGCGGTATTTTAAGCTGATTGAGCATGCTGAGAATGTAGGTAATCATGCTTGGCAAGGCTCAGGATGGCAGAGCATAGGAAATGCCTATATAAATCTAAAAGACAATCAGCAAGCTAAAGATGCCTTTCGGAATGCACTTCGCCTTGCTACTAGCCAAGGATATAAAAGGCAAGAAGCGGATGCTAGAAGAGGACTGGGAAGGGTATTGATTGAGGAAAATCAATTGGACAGTGCGAAAGGATATTTTGAAAGCGCATTGGAAATTCAAAGTAGCCTTGGAAGGAAGACAGGTATTGCTTTGAATCTAAAAAGCTTGGGTGAAATAAGTCAAAAAAGAGGTCAATATGAAGAAGCACTCAAATACCAAACTCAAGTGGCAGAAATATACGAGGAATTACAGCGTCCACTGGCAATTGCCATGGCATTGGTACGAATTGGAGAAACCAGGCTTTTGATGGATGACTTGTCTTCCTCAGAGAGTTATCTGATACGAGGTTACGAAATGCTTAAGGACTACAATAGTTTGACACAATTATATGTAACAACAGAACTGCTTGCCGAATTGTACGGAAAAAAAGGGGTGTATGACAAGGCCTATGCGTTTCAGCGATTGCATTCAGTTTATCAGGATTCCTTACTCAATGACAATAAGCTCAAGGAGATTGGTCAACTTGAAGCCCAATTTCAATTTGAACAAGAGAAACAACAGCTACTTTTTGACCAGGAAAGGGAGCGCCTTCAATTAGAACAGGAAAACGAATTGATTCGTGTTCAGATGCTATCCGTTGCAGGCGGATTAATTCTCTTAGTAATTGCATCTGTATTTATCATAAGGGCATACCGAAGTAAGGATAGGGCCAATCAAAAACTTCAGCAGTTGGATCAATTCAAGACCCGATTTTTTGCCAACATCAATCACGACTTTAGAACACCACTGACACTCATGCAAGGCTACATACATCGGCTTAGCACTAATGAGGATGATTATCTCACAACGCAAAGCCGATCAGATCTTGAAAATTTGAGCAACAACACCATCACGCTCAAGGAGATGACCAACGAAATACAAAACCTGATTTTACTGGAAGAAGGAAAACTGCATCTCAAGTTTCGGGCAGTGGACTTAAAAGATTATCTGCATCGTCAAGTATTGATGTTCGAATCAATGGCTGAAATGAGTGGAATTGATTTGAAATTTGAAAGCCAGCTTAAAAAACTGGAGATACATCTCGATACCTCCCATTTCGAAAAGATATTGTTCAATTTAATTTCCAATGCCTTTCGCTTCACGCCCGAGGGAGGAAATATCACTGTTCAAATTCAGGAAGCGAAAGAAGCAGCGATCATTGAAGTTTCTGACACGGGTAAGGGCATTGCACAAGAGGATTTGCCCAACATATTTGATCGGTTTTATCAGTCGCCACTCAATGAATACCGTAGCAAAGAAGGGTTTGGAATTGGATTGGCTGTAGTTAGGGAATTGGTGGAATTGCATGGAGGTAGCATTTCAGCTAAAAGTCAAATTGACCAGGGAACCATCTTTACTATCACTTTACCTCTCAATTTGGACAAGCCTGTTTCGGAAGATGAGGAAATTGTCTCTGAGGATCATATAGAGGCAATTCCGACCAAGCCTGCACGAAACAGTATGGTTTCATCCGATGGAACCCAATCTTCGGTGTTGGTAGTAGATGATCATGAAGAAGTGAGAGAATACATTTCAAGTCTGGTTGCAGAAACATATGATGTGAAACAGGCAGCCAATGGGAAGCAAGCCCTGGAATTGCTGAAGAATGAAAAAGTGGACCTAATTATCACTGACTTAATGATGCCCTGGCTGGATGGATATGGTTTGATAGATGAATTGCAGAAAGACGATTCACTGAAAACCATTCCGGTGATGGTCGTTTCAGCACGAACTACAGAGGAGGATAAGCATCGTGTATTAGATGCAGGTGTCAATGAATTTATCAGTAAACCTTTCGATCCTGAGCTTTTTCAAAAGCGAATTCGGAATATGATTGCTGACAATAGTGATAATAATGTTTGGGAATCTGTGATAGCAGATCAGGATTTACAGTCTAATTTGGAAGACAACATTTTGAAAAAACTGAATCACATCATTGTCGATCAAATTTCAGATTCTGGACTGACCATACAGGTCATCGCAGACGAACTCAGTGCTAGCCGCAGTAAAGCCATTCGGCTTGTCAAAGAACTTACCGGTCAGACTCCTTTGGAATACATTAAAAGAATCAGAATGGATTTTATCCAACAAGCGATCCGAGCTGGAAAAATCAAGAATGCATCCGAAGCTGCTACTTCCATAGGGATGTCCAATTCCACCCAATTTACCAATCAGTACAAGAAGTATTTCGGAGAACACCCGTTTAAGACCAGTTGAAAATAGGCCTTCAGTAGCTTTATTGGACTTTTTAAACGATTTGAAACAAATCTGAAACGATTTGAAAATCACGAGATAACACATTTGTGACATGTAGCCTTCATCGGCAATTTGCTTAACCAAAAAGCTTTGACATGTTACATAAAAGAAAAATTCAACTATTGATTACCGTGCTTATTGCATGGTACGGTTCCTCCGCTCAGGAAGTGATCGCCACGGGAGGAGGAAGTTTAATAAGTTCATCTTCGAGCATAGACTTTACCATTGGGGAGGTACTCACTGCTACTCATAGTAACAGCAATGCGATACTGACCCAAGGATTACATGGAGGTAAGCTAATGGTCATTCCATTGGCAGTAAAACAACCTTCCGTTGATCTTACATTTTTCCCGAATCCAGTACAGGACCAGCTAAATATTCAGTCAACTGAAAATGAGATGATTCAATACTGGCTGATCAACACCAAAGGTGAGGTGGTCAATTCTGGTTCGATGCGACAATCCACTCAATTGGACCTGTCCAGTCTTGCTTCAGGTATCTACTTTCTCAAGGTGTACAGTCAAGACCGTTCCTGGGAAAACTCATATAAAATCTTAAAACCTTATTGATTATGAAAACCAAAGAAATCAAAATCATCGCGCTATTTGTTTTGCTGTTCCTTTGTTGGTGTGCAGCAGTTTTTGCACAGTCGCCTGAGAGTTTTAAAT
>JANQST010000181.1 GCA_028279155.1 Cyclobacteriaceae bacterium | reverse complement strand
TGAGGATATACGGGGAGCGAGTAAAATCATTGGTTGTAGATATCAATGGAAATGAGCTTACCACGGATTCAAAAGGAAACCCATATGTGGCTGAAAATGTAAATATTCAGAAGAACTCGAAGCTTGATCCGAATGAACGTGCCTATCCAGTCTTTATGTTTATTGAAGATGGTAAGGTTGCAGCCTACATTTTTCCAACGTTTGGAGCTGGATTATGGGATTGGATTTCTAGCTACGTTGCATTCGGCGAAGATCTGAATACAATAAAAGGAATTGCTTTTGATCATAAGGGTGAAACTCCAGGCTTGGGAGCCAGACTAACGGAACCAGGAGTTCAAGGCAGATTTGTTGGAAAGAAAATATTTGATCAGGATAATAACCTGGTAAGTGTTAACGTAGTGAAAGGCGAAGGGAATACAGGGCTTTCGGATTATGAAGTTGATGGCCTTTCTGGTGCAACAATGACAACAAAAGGAGTGAATGTTATGCTGTTGCACTACCTGGAATGTTATTCAGCATATATTGAAAAAGTAAAATCTCAAAATAGCTAAGATATGAGTACGGATGTAGCAGAAGCTCCGGTAGAAGTAGTAAAAGAACCAGCAGAGGCGCTTTTATCGAAGAGAAGAAAGCGAATCGTTGCTGATCCTTTGAATGAGGACAACCCGATTACAGTTCAGGTACTGGGAATTTGTTCGGCTTTGGCAGTAACAGTTCAGATCAAACCGACAATCATTATGTCATTGGCGGTGGTATTTGTGATCGTATTCTCAAATCTGATCGTTTCTTTGATTCGAAACTCTATACCAGGAAGAATTCGAATTATCGTTCAGCTCGCAATCATTGCCACTTTAGTAACGCTGGTGAGTGAATTCCTGAAGGCCTACAGCTATGACATGTATAAGATTTTAGGTGCGTATGTTGGATTGATTATTACCAACTGTATTGTTATGGGAAGACTTGAGGCATTTGCCATGGCAAATAAGCCCTATGATTCTGTACTTGATGGTTTGGGAAGTGGATTTGGTTATGCATGGATCATTCTTGCAGTTGCATTCTTTAGAGAGCTATTTGGATCAGGATCTATTCTGAATGTGAAGATTTATGAACCAATCGGAAATATGCTGGGAGTGACACTTCAAACAAACGGTTTGATGGTGGATTCGATTGGCGCATTTATGATTTTGGGAATAATTATCTGGATACAGCGAACTAAAAACGGTTACGTAGAACACTAGGATATGGAAGCATTAAACATTGCGATAAAGAGCATTTTCATAGACAACATGGTTTTTGCCTATTTCTTAGGCATGTGCTCTTTTTTGGCCGTTTCTAAGAAAGTAAACACTGCCCTGGGATTAGGAGCAGCTGTAATTTTTGTTTTGACAATCACTGTTCCATTGAACTGGGTAATTCAGGAAAAAGTATTGAAGGAAGGTGCGATGGCCTGGATGGGTGCTGACTTTGCTTCTGTAGATCTCACATTCCTTCAGTTCATCATCTTTATTGCGGTCATTGCTGCAATGGTACAGCTTGTAGAAATGGTGATTGAGAAATTTTCTCCTGCCTTATACGGATCTTTAGGAATCTTCCTTCCACTAATTGCGGTAAACTGTGCTATTCTAGGATCTTCACTTTTTATGGTGCAAAGAGATTACACTGTTGTAGAAGCCACTGCATTTGGTTTTGGATCAGGAACAGGCTTTTTTCTTGCAATAATTGCATTGGCTGCAATCCGGGAAAGACTCAAGTACTCAAGTGTCCCTGATGGCCTTAAAGGTCTTGGAATCACGATGATCATAACCGGATTGATGGGATTGGCATTCAAATCCTTTATTGGAATCGCTCTTTAACCATCAGTTAAATAGTAGATAGTTCGATATACGATCTATCCAATCAACGAACCAACTAGCCATTCACCGATAAACCTTATCCACTAAACCACTGTCTTTAAATAAATGGACATCCTTTAGGTGTACCGAAGGAAAACAATACCTTAATACAATAACAAATACTTAATTATGAAAAAGACAATACTTACTTTATCACTTCTTTTTGTAGGATTGATTGGCTTTAGTCAGGCAAAACTCGAAATAGGACTAAAGGCAGGAGCGAATTTCGCAAATACCAATATTGATGATGCAAATTCAATTACTTCCTTTCATGGTGGTGCATATGGACTAATAAAACTAGCCAACATTGGTATCCAGCCAGAGGTGCTTCTTTCTAAGCAAGGAAGTGAGTTTGACGGTGGAAGCGAAATCGATTTGAGCTATGTCAACGTTCCGGTTATGCTAAAAATCTATTTTCCAGGAGGTTTGAACTTACAGGCAGGACCGCAATTCGGTATCTTGACCAATGCTGAAGATGAGGATGGAACAGATTTGAAAGATACTTTGAAAGGATCGGATATAAGTGCTGGAATCGGTGCAGGATGGGATGCTCCATTCGGACTTCAGGCGAACGTACGCTACATCTTTGGTATCAGCGATATCAACGATGCACCTGCTGGAACTGAGGTTAAGAACAACACATTTCAGGTTTCAATAGGCTATAGCCTATTCAAATTAGGAAAATAAGAAAACATCATTTAGAAATTGAAAAAGCCGGTGCATCAGTTTCCGGCTTTTGTATTTCAAAGAGACCTATGGTTTTTGACAAGTCTCTATACGAGTAGAGAAGGAAAAGGGCGATTAAAACACCTGCTATTAATGCCAATATTTTCTTTTTAGAACTCATCAATTAGGTATTAATAATACACCTAACACGTATTAAACCCCTACCATCTAACAAGTGCTCAATAGCTGGAAACAAAAAAAGTCCCCGTGTAAATGGAGACTTTCTTACTATTGTTATTTCTCAGTTGACTAGCAAAATTCCTGGAAAACCTGCTCCAGGTGTCCAGCGATCATTTCAGCTGATCTTCCTTCAATGTGATGTCTTTCTACAAAATGAGCCAGTTCACCATCTTTGAACAATGCAATAGCTGGTGAGGATGGAGGATACGGAAGTGTATATTCACGTGCTCGTTGGGTAGCTTCAATATCAAAGCCCGCAAAAACGGTTGTTAAATTATCTGGCTTTTTTGCTGAACTTTCTAAGGCCATTAAAACACCTGGTCTTGCTGCTCCCGCTGCACAACCACATACAGAGTTAATAACCACAAGAGAAGTTCCTTCATGGTCTTTTAGATGATTATCAACCGCTTCAGCCGTGGTTAACTCTTCGAACCCTGCGTCAGTCAATTGACCTTTCATCGGTGCTACTATTTCTTCTGGATACATATCAATCAATTATTTTATTTTTTACATAAATCCCAACTCCAATTTTGCCTCCTCTGACATCATGTCTGTGGCATATGGGGGATCAAAGGTTAGTTCAATATTTACGTCATTAACACCTTCAACTGCTTTCACGTTCATTTCTACTTCACTTGGAATTGATTCTGCCGCCGGGCATGAAGGTGAGGTTAAAGTCATTATAATCTCAACATTATTGATAGGAAGAATGTTTATTTCATAGATCAAGCCCAATTCATAGACATCGACAGGGATTTCGGGGTCGAACACATTTTTGATGGCTCTCACAATATCCTCTTTGAGCTTTAGCTGGTCAATATTTGTTGCTGTTTCACTCATTAATTTTCCTTTACTGTAAAAGCCAGAGCAAACATCTTTATTTGTTTGATCATGGCGCTAAATCCGTTTGATCGCTGTGTTCCAATAAACCTGTTCATTCCTATTCGCTCAGGGAAGTAAATTTCAGAGTTAATGATTGCTTCTGGCGAAGATTGATTGAAAACCCTGACAAGCAAGCTGACCAACCCTTTGGTAATCGCAGTGTTCGAATCTGCCTTGAAATGGACCTTTTCATTTTCCAAAGAAGCTGTCATCCAAACTTTCGATTGACATCCTTTTACAATGTTCTCCTCTGTTCTATCTTCTTCCGGAAAAACTCCCAATTCTTCTCCAAGTTCCATGATATAATCAAGGGTCATCTCCATGTCGTTATCTAACACAGAGAACTCTTCAATTATTTCCTCCTGCCTTGATTTTATCTGTTCCATCAGCTAAACTTCGAAACAATACTTTGCAAAGATTCAAAGAAATAATCAATTTCTTCTAGTGTGTTATAGACAGAAAAGGATGCTCGAATAGTTCCTTCAATTTCAAAAAAGTCCATCAAAGGCTGTGTACAATGGTGTCCCGTTCGGACTGCAATCCCTTTTGCATCTAAAAGTTGACCTATGTCGTAAGGGTGAATTCCATCTACCACAAAGGACAATACGCTTGCTTTGTTCTGTGCCTCACCAATGATTCGGACGCCTTCAATCGTCGAGATTTTCTCAGTAGCATAGGTTAGTAACCGATGCTCGTGGGCTTGAATGTTTTCATAACCAAGGTCTTCGATGAAATTCATCGCCTCATGAAAAGCGATCACATCGCCGATGTTGGGTGTCCCTGCTTCAAACTTGTATGGAATCTCATTGTAGGTAGTCCCATCAAAAGAAACATCTTTAATCATCTCTCCACCTCCCTGGTAAGGAGGTATGCTTTCAAGTAATCCTCTTTTTCCATAGAGGATTCCAACACCGGTTGGACCGTACATTTTGTGACTTGAAAAAGCCAAAAAATCACAATCCAGATTTTGGACATCTATTTTCTGATGAGGAGCAGCCTGAGCGGCATCAATCATCACAATAGCATCTTTTGCTTTGGCCTTTTTAATTATGTCTTGAACAGGATTGATCGTGCCAAGTGAGTTAGAAATATAGTTGACAGCTACGATCTTTGTCTTTTCACTCAGTAACGCTTCATATTCGTCTAATTTGATCTCACCCTTTTCGTTGATAGGAATCACTTTGATAAGTGCGCCAGTTTTTTCGGCGATCAATTGCCAGGGAACAATATTTGAGTGGTGCTCCAGCTGTGAAATTAGGATCTCATCGCCTTGCTTAAGATTAGTTGAACCCCAGGAGTGAGCAACAAGATTGATGCTTTCAGTGGTGCCTTTGGTGAATATAATTTCAGCAACCTCCGCAGCGTTTATGAATTCCTGAACTCGTTTCCGAGTGTTTTCATAGGCTGTTGTTGATCGCTCAGCAAGGGTGTGAATACCTCTATGAATATTTGCATGATCTTTCTCGTAAAAGCGTGTCAACGCATTAACGACTCCTGATGCGGTTTGCGAAGAAGCTGCATTATCGAAATAGATCAACGGTTTTCCGTTGACTTCCTGATTTAGGATAGGGAATTGTTTCCTAATCGCATGTACATCCAATGAGCTTTCAATGACCTCCATTACAACAACTTTTGTTCAATCAAACTTGATACCTCATCCTTCAATTCTTGCACAGGTACATGTGCAATGGCTTCAGAAGCAAATGCTGTGAGGATCATTGCTTTAGCATTCTTCTCCGAGATTCCTCTTGACCTTAGATAGAAAATAGCATCTTCATCTAGCTGACCAGAAGTACAGCCATGGGAACATTTCACATCATCAGCCCAGATTTCTAGCTGAGGTTTAGTGTGTATTGTTGCGTTATCAGAAAGCAGGATGTTATTGTTACTCTGAAAAGCATTGGTTTTCTGAGCAACAGGTCTGACATAAATTTTTCCATTGAAAACCCCAGTCGATTTTTCATCCAAAATCCCTTTATACAATTCGTTGCTGTAGGAGTTTGGTTTTATGTGGTCAACAGAAGTATTGTTATCCACATGAGAATTACCATCGAGCAGATAAAGCCCGTTCATATACCCTTCGCAGTTCTCGTCATCCAGATTGATCGTTATATTGTTTCTGACTAAGGCACCTGAGAAAGTAAAAATATTAGTGGAGAATCGACTATCTCTTTTCTGTTGAGCAAAGATCGTTTCGTGAGCGAATGAAGATTCGTTGTAAGCCTGAATCTTAGAGTAGGTCACTTTGGCATTAGCACCCATATCAAACGAGATATAAGCATTGGTAAATGTTCCTTCCGAATTGTATGACTTTTCTACAAGGTCAATTTCCTGGTTTTTGTCGGCAGATACCTTAACTCTAGGGTTGGTAAACCCTGAGGAATTTATGTGATAGATAAAGATTGGAGCTGTTATTTTTTCAACTCCAATTGAGATTTCCTCTGAGCTAAATGCCGTATTTAGAAGACTGAATGGATCATGTTTTCCTTCGGTCACATCGCGTGATTCAACTATTACTCCTTCTTCTATTGTTGATTCTGCATTAGAAAATACTCCATTACGAATGACAAGGTGACTTCCTTCCGTTTTGTATTGGTTTGCTTTGTCAAATTCTGATTCCCTTTCGAAATCCAGGTTTAGTTTTTTTTCTAGAACGCTAGTAATTTGGGTGAATTTGTAGGCTTCTGACTTCTTTGTTGGAAGCCCTATGTCCTCCAACATTTTCCAGGCTTCTTGTTGAACTCCTGATTGAGATTTAAAGGTGCCTTTTAGCTTGTCAAGTAATATGGATTCTTCCTTGATCATACCGCTTCTGCTACTTCACCCTTTATCCAATCGTATCCCTTTTCTTCTAGCTCCAGCGCCAGATTCTTGTCGCCACTTTTAACAATTTTACCATTGTACACAACGTGGACAAAATCAGGAACGATATAATCTAATAGCCGCTGGTAATGAGTGACCACAATCGTCGCATTGTCCGCACTTTTCAACGTGTTAACTCCATTAGCCACAATCCTTAGTGCATCGATGTCCAGACCAGAATCAGTTTCGTCCAAAATGGAAAGTTTTGGCTCAAGCATCGCCATCTGAAAGATCTCATTTCTTTTTTTCTCTCCTCCTGAAAATCCTTCATTTAGCGATCTGCTTAAAAGCGCCTGGTCGATTTCAACCAACTTCATTTTCTCCTTCATTGTTTTGAGAAAATTCACGGCATCCAGTGGTTTCTCTCCCCGGCTCTCCCGAATCTGGTTTAAAGCAGTTTTCAAAAAATTGGTTGTAGTAACTCCTGGAATTTCAACTGGGTATTGAAATGCCAGGAAAATACCTAAACGTGCTCGTTCTTCCGCAGAAAGCTCTAAAATGTCATCACCTTGAAATACGACTTCACCTTCTGTTACATCATAGTCTTCATTGCCAGCAAGTACGGATGCCAAAGTACTCTTACCAGAACCATTAGGTCCCATTATTGCGTGAACTTCACCTGCTTTTACTTCAAGGTTAATTCCTTTGAGTATTTGTTTGTCCTCTATTGAGGCATGTAAATTCTTTATTGAAATCATAGAGTTAAAGATTTATCCTACACTACCCTCTAAAGTCAGGGCTAGAAGTTTTTGTGCTTCTACTGCAAATTCCATGGGAAGTTTATTCATCACTTCTTTAGCGAAACCATTGACGATCAATGCTACAGCACTTTCTTCATCAATTCCTCTTTGCTGACAATAGAAAATCTGATCTTCACCAATTTTGGAAGTCGTAGCCTCGTGTTCTACCTGGGCAGACTTATTATTAATGTCTATATACGGAAAGGTATGCGCACCACACTTGTCACCCATGAGGAGCGAATCGCATTGCGAGAAATTTCTTGCACCTTCTGCACGTTTCATTACCTCAACCTGACCTCTGTAGCTATTTTGTGATTTGCCCGCAGAGATTCCTTTCGACACGATCCTTGATTTTGTATTCTTACCAA
>JANQST010000176.1 GCA_028279155.1 Cyclobacteriaceae bacterium | reverse complement strand
TGTTTTATACAATCCTTCATTTCCGGAAGATGAACTTGACAAGATCAAAAAGCAAACAATTTCCGGAATCAAGTCGAACGAGGAGAGTCCGAATGCAATTTCCTCCAACGTAAGATCTAAGCTGCTCTACGGTTCCGATCATCCATACGGGGAAATTCAATTAGAAGAGCATGTAGAAAATATTTCTGTAGATGACATCAAAGGTTATTATGATACATACTTCAAACCAAACATTGCATATCTCGCAATTGTTGGTGACATCACGGTTAAAGAAGCAAAGAAAGTTGCGAAAGCAAGGTTTGGGAGTTGGGAAAGAGGTGATGTGCCGACTGTAAGCTACGATCAGCCAACAGCTCCAAATGGGAATCAAGTGGCATTGGTTAACAGATCAAATTCGGTTCAGACCGTACTCAACGTCAATTACCCAATTGATCTTAAACCCGGCACCCCGGAGTTCATAAAAGCGCGTGTGATGAACCAGGTGTTGGGAGGCAGCAGTGCCTCAAGGTTGTTTAAAAATATCAGGGAGGACAAAGGATTTACCTATGGTGCCTATTCTTCCATCTCTTCAGATGAATTGGTAGGAAACTTCAATGCGAGTGCTTCAGTTCGTACGGAAGTAACAGATAGCTCTGTTGTTGAATTCTTGTACGAAATGGAGCGAATACGAAAAGAAGATGTTTCGGATGAAGAGTTACAACAAGCTAAAAACGTGATCACAGGAAGTTTTGGTCGATCTCTTGAAAGACCTCAGACCATCGCATCATTTGCCGTCAATCAAGAGCGTTACAACCTTGATGAAAACTACTACAACAACTACGTGAAGAACATCCAGGCCGTCTCAAAGGAAGATGTAAAGGAAATAGCAAATCGATACATAAAACCTGAAAATGCCTATATCGTCGCTGTAGGAAAATCAAGTGAGATTGCGGATAAAATGGGAGAGTTTGGAGAGTTGAAACATTATGATATCTATGGAAATGAGGTGGACCCTGCAAAGGCTAAAATTCCTGAAGGGCTTACAGCCGAAGAAGTTTTTGACAAATACCTGGAAGCAATTGGTGGTGAAGATGCCCTTTCTAAATTTGAGAATGCGACCTTGAAAATGTCCGCACAAATGTCAGGTCAAACAATTGGACTGGATATAATTTTTTCAAAAGGACGGAAATCCAAAACCACTGTTTCGATGGGTCCGATGGTTGCGATGGCAGCAACATCCAATGGAGATGAAGCCTCAACGATGCAAATGGGGCAGAAGGTGCCGATGAAAGAAGACCAAAAAGAGGAGCTTGCCTTCGCTAACGGTTTATTTACAGAATTTGAATTAATTGAAAGTGGAGCAACAGCAACACTTGCTGGAGTAGAACAAATCAATGGCAAAGATGCTTATGGTATTGAAGTGACTCTTTCAAAAGGTGGTAAGTACACCTTGTATTTTGATGCGGAATCGGGACTAAAAGTTCGGTTCAACAAAGTAATGGAGACCCCACAAGGGTCATTCACACAAACAGTTGATTACCAGGACTACAAAGAAGTAGATGGTATCATGATTTATCATAACCTGATACAGAAATTTGGACCCCAGGTGATTGATGCCAAGGCGTCTGAAGTGATTGTGAATCAAGAGCTACCAGAAGACACTTTTAAGGTTGAATAGCTTGAAATAATAATTCCACAAAATTTGCACAGAGGGCAAGGATTTTTCTATCTTTGCCCTCCGTTTTTTAGGACGAAAGAAAAGATACGATGAAAAGGACATTTCAACCTTCAGTAAGAAAGAAAACAAACAAGCACGGCTTCAGAAAAAGAATGGAGAGTACGAACGGACAAAGTGTGCTTGCTAGAAGAAGAGCAAAAGGTCGGAAGAGACTGACTGTTTCTGACGAGTTGCATAAAAAATAATCTAAATCCCAGGCCCATGGGCCAGTCGAAATACAGTTTTTCCAAAGAGGAAAAACTCACAGGAAAGAAAAAAATAGAGGAACTCTTCACTAGAGGTTCCTCTTTTTATTTGAAAGACTTCCAGGTTAAGTATCTCACTTCGGAAGATCTCAATCATCAAATCTTAGTATCTGTTCCCAAAAAGAATTTCAAGCGAGCAGTAGACCGTAACCTTTTGAAGCGAAGAATTCGGGAAGCTTTCAGGCTGAATAAGGAGTTGATCCTAAAACCAGATCAAAATGAATTCTATTCAATCGGATTCATTTATCTTTCAAAGAACATTTTGACCTTTAATGACATCCAACACCAACTAATTCAGTGTCTTGAACGTTTGGATAATGTTGTAGAGAATAAGAAATAGATATGCGCAAGAAATTACTCATCATTCCATTGGCAATCGTACTACTTATAGGTACAGCTGCAAAGTTCACTGATACAGACAGGTACTTCGAAATATTTAAGAACCTCGACATTTTTGCTACGCTCTTTAAAGAGGTGAACACGCACTACGTGGATGAAGTGAACCCAAGTACGTTGATTAAAAAGGGAATCGATGAAATGTTGGGATCTCTTGATCCATATACCAATTACATAGCGGCAGATGACATAGAGACATATCGGATGATGACAACCGGAGAGTATTCCGGTATCGGGGCTGTTGTAGAACGAAGAAATGGTGTTCAAATGATCATCATGCCTTATGAAGGTTTTGCTGCGCATGAGGCAGGGCTCAAGGCAGGAGATGAGATCCACAAGATTGGTGGTGTTTCTCTGGAAGGAAAATCATCGGATGAGATCAGTTACCTGTTAAAAGGTCAGTCTAGGTCAGACATTGTACTAACAATCAAGCGATACGGGCAAGATGAAATGTTTGATGTTACGTTGAAGCGAGAAAAAATTGCGGTTGAGAGTGTGCCGTATGCTGGAATGGTGACTGATGACATTGGCTATGTTCGACTGACCAATTTCACACAAAATGTTGGACGACAAGTAGGTATAAAAACATTGGATCTGCTGGAGCAAGGAGCAGAAGGAATCATCCTCGATCTTCGCGGAAACCCTGGAGGACTTTTACATGAAGCTGTGAACGTGTCGAATGTTTTTATAGAAAAAGACAAAAAGATTGTGGTTCAGAAAGGTAAAGTAAGAGCCAATGACTGGACGTATAATTCACTTAATGAGCCTGTAGATACAGACATTCCTTTGGTTGTACTCACAGATAATGGAAGCGCATCAGCATCCGAGATTGTTTCTGGTGTGGTTCAAGATTATGACCGTGGAGTTTTGGTAGGAAGAAAAACGTATGGTAAGGGACTGGTTCAGGTGGAACGACCGCTTTCCTATGATGCAGTTGTTAAGATAACGACAGCTAAATACTATACGCCAACCGGCCGATGCATCCAGGCCATTGACTATAGCAGCCGTAATCCGGATGGAAGTGTGGGTAAAATCCCTGATTCACTTAAAACGGAATTCAGAACTACCAATGGAAGATTGGTTTTCGATGGTGGTGGAATTGATCCTGACGTTGAAGTCGAAGATTTTGACTTTGCACCCATTACCTATAGTCTCTTAAGGAAAAATCACATTTTCTTTTATGCAACAGAGTATTACTACAAGCATCCGGAGCGTGAAACTGAGGATCCACGTAACCTTAGACTTTCTGACTCAGAGTATAATGATTTCATCAAATGGTTGGGAGATAAGGAGTTTGACTACATCACCAACCTGGAGAAAGGTGTGGACAGACTTATAGAAACAGCTAAGAATGAGAAGAAATACGATCTGCTAAAAGATCAATTGGATCAGCTGGATGAGGCATCTCAACATAACAAAGACCGAGATTTAATCACTTTCAAAGAAGAAATAACAATGTTGCTGGAACAAGAGATAGCCAGCCGATACTTTCTTCAAAGAGGCTTGATCGAATCCACTTTCAACAAGGATCCCGATATTCTTGAAGCGGTTCAGGTAATTCGAGATGAAGAGCGCTACGCTAAACTGCTCAACAGAAAATAGCTTGGCACTTATTCTAAGTATCGAAACATCGACAGATGTTTGCTCTGTTGCCTTACATGAATCAGGTGAGCTTCTTGAAAGTCAGATACACCAAATTGAGAAATCACATTCATCACTTTTGCCAGGAATTGCTGGAGAAGTGTTGAAACAGGCAAACAAAGACTTCAAAGATCTTGATGCAGTCGCCATTTCGGCAGGTCCTGGTTCATACACAGGCCTTCGGATTGGGACAACTACAGCCAAGGGTTTTTGTTTTTCCATGAGCATTCCATTGATCTCAATAGATACTCTTGATGTTTTAATTGCTGCAGTTTCAGGAAAATTCAAGGGAGAGCATTTACTATGCCCTATGTTGGATGCCAGAAGAATGGAGGTATATACCAAAATGGTTGATCAGGATTTCGAAGAAATTTGGCCGCTTCAGGCCAAAATCCTGGATGAAAGCTCTTTTGACAAAATTGAAAAGACTACTTACATTTTTGGAAACGGTATGTCAAAGTTCAAAGAGATCTCTAATCAGAAGAATTTGGTCTTCATTGACGAAATTGTTCCTGACGCAAGTCACATGGGGATGCTGGCTTTTGAGAAGTATCAACAATCAATGTTCGAGGATGTTGCTTATTTTGAGCCAAATTATTTGAAGGAGTGGCGAACTACTACACCTAAGAAGCAGTTACTTTAAAATGGAAGAGATAGTTAACAGGGTTGCTAAAAGCCCACTTGTTTCCATCGATCTGGATGAATTCATCCACAAAGGTGAAAGTCGAATTTTCGATTTAAAAGACGTTCTGTTCCAGGGATTAATCCTCAAAGAAAAAGATTTTAGAGATTTCATTAAAACCAATGATTGGGCGCCGTACGAAGATAAAAATGTTGGACTCATATGCTCCAGCGATGCGATTGTTCCAATTTGGGCCTATATGTTGCTAGCATCTACCTTAAGGGATTATGCGAATTCGGTGGTTTTCGGAGACGAAAATGAAATTGAAAAATGTCGAATTGACCAAGCAATAGAGAAATGCGTGAATAGCAGTGATTTTGAAAATGCAAAGGTTGTGATCAAAGGGTGTGGTGCTGTTGAAAACAAGGAATATGCCTATACGCAACTCACCAATGCACTACTTCCAAAAGTTTCGAGCTTGATGTACGGTGAACCTTGCAGTACTGTGCCGATCTTCAAAAAGAAGAAGTAATTTCGAAGCAAAACCGAACCAACTGTGGAATTAGAACAACTTAAGTATCCGGAAGGAAAATACATTGCTCCGGATGTAATTGATCAGGGAGTAATAACCGAGTGGGCCGACACCCTGGAGAATTTACCAAAAAACCTCAGGAAACTGGTTGAAAACCTTTCCTATGAATGCCTGGATTGGGCTTATCGTCCGAAAGGATGGACCATTAAACAGGTTGTTCATCATTTGGCAGATAGTCATATCAATAGTTTTGCACGATTCAAATTGATTATGACAGAGGATAATCCAACTGTTCGTCCCTATAATGAAAAATTGTGGGCAGAAATGCCTGACGCAAATAACCCGGAAGTTTCTACTTCTTTGATGATATTGGATGGTGTTCATGAACGTCTGAATATTCTCCTCAGGGATTGCATTTCTGATGATTGGAATAGAGCTTTTTATCACCCTGAGTACGAAAAAAGTTTTACTATGGGCTGGTTGATTGGTTTATATGCCTGGCATTCCAACCATCATTTGGCGCACATAAAGCAAGCCATTGAAAAAGAAGGAGACTTCACCTGGGATGACGATTAAGCTTTTCTGAAACAAAACAGTAAGTCACCCTAAAACAAGTCCAGCATGACACACTAACAAATACCAACCAGAATAAACAAAAAAAGCCTTGATCTCTCAAGGCTTTCAATTCAGCCTGATTTTCAAATCAATCTTTCTTTTTGCTACTCTTCTTTCCAGAACCAGCTATCGAGCTTCTCATATCTGTATCTGCCTCAATGTTTTGGAATTTGTAGTAATCCATTATGCCCAGGTTACCACTTCGGAAAGCATCTGCAATTGCTTTCGGAACTTCAGCTTCGGCTAAAATTACTTTCGCTCTTGCTTCCTGAGCTTTTGCCAACATCTCTTGTTCTTCAGCTACCGCCATCGCCCTTCTTTCCTCGGCTTTTGCTTCCGCAACTTTCAAGTCTGCTGAAGCCTGGTCGGTTTGCAGTTTCGCACCGATGTTTGCTCCAACGTCAACATCTGCGATATCAATGGAGAGAATCTCAAAAGCAGTTCCGGCATCCAGCCCTCTTTGAAGAACCAGTTTAGAAATTTTGTCCGGATTCTCAAGTACTTCTTTGTGTGTAGCTGCTGAACCAACGGACGTTACGATACCTTCTCCTACCCTTGCAAGAATTGTTTCTTCACCAGCACCGCCAACGAGTTGTTTGATGTTAGCTCGAATCGTTACCCTTGCTTTGGCTACCAATTGAATACCATCAGCAGCTACAGCAGCTACAGAAGGAGTATTGATTACCTTCGGATTTACTGATACCTGTACTGCTTCAAATACATCTCGACCAGCCAAATCAATAGCAGTTGCTTGTTTAAACGTCAATTCGATATTAGCCTTATCTGCGGAGATTAGGGCTGTAATCACTTGTGGAACGTTTCCACCAGCCAGGAAGTGTGCTTCCAACTCTTGTGTCTTGAACTGTCGTCTTGTACCACCTTCTTCATCAACAGTCATGAGTCCCGCCTTGGTCGCATTGATCAAAGAGTTCACAATAATGGATGGAGGCACTTTCCTTATCCTCATGAATACCAACTCTAGAAGCCCTACTCTCACACCGGAGAACACGGCTGTGATCCAGAGATTGACTGGTACAAAATAGAGGAAGATAAAAAAGAGAATAATCCCCCCGAACACTAAAAGAATAAGCATCATACTGCTTCCCATGACATTACTGATTTACAGGTTGTACAAATATTTTTTTCGATTCGATTCGTAAAATTTCAATTTCAACATTTTCGTTGATATAACCACCATTGGAACTTACTTCAACCTCTTGATCATCAAACAAGGCCTTTCCAACAGGTTTCAAAGAAGAAATGGATTTACCAATGTCACCCTCTTTGAGATTGAGATTCTGATCCTGATTGAATTTTCCTGTCATCGAACTCTTCAATGAGAATCGTTCCCAGGATTTCCCTTTAAAGGCGACTACTAAAGCAACCGTATTCAAAAGTACCGTTGAAACAAGGAAGATAGTCCCGGTAGTAGCACCAAAATTTTGGTAACCCAGGTAAATTCCATAGCCACTAAATAAAACTCCAAGGATTCCGACAATGGTAGTTCCCGGCACAAAGATGATTTCAACAACGACCAAGATGATGCCGAAGAAAACGAGTCCTATAACTGTAATCCAATCCAAAATATTTTTTAAAAATCGATAGTCAAAGCTATCTGTTTGATCTTAGTTTTTTAGTATGCTTTTGCAAAAAGTACCCTGCCAGCAGAAGGTTTCCCTGAAAAGATGCATTTTCCATCTTCTTTTTTCTGATCCAATGGAATACATCTGATTGTAGCCTTGGTCTCCTCTTTTATCTTCTCTTCCGTTTCGTCAGTACCATCCCAGTGCGCATAGACAAACCCTTTGTCAACTAACTCTTTGAATTCTTCATAGGAGTCAGCTTCATAGGTATTTTCTTTTCTGAAAGCTAGCGCATTGTTATAAATAGACGTCTGCATTTCTTCGAGCAAGCCCTTGATATGCCCCAGTACATTTCCTAATTCCACAGTGGTTTTTTCCTTGGTATCACGCCTTGCTATCTCCACAGTTCCATTTTCCAAATCTCTTGGACCAATTGCAATTCGAGCTGGCACTCCTTTTAGTTCATATTCTGCAAACTTCCATCCTGGCTTGTGTGTGTCTCTGTTATCGAATTTCACGGAAATCCCACTCGCTTTTAGGTCCGAAGAAAGTCCATTAACTACTTCGGTTATTTTGTTTAGCTCTTCATCTGTCTTATAAATAGGAACAATAACCACCTGGATAGGCGCCAGTTTTGGAGGCAAGACTAGTCCGTCATCGTCTGAATGTGCCATTATCAAAGCTCCCATTAAACGGGTGCTAACCCCCCATGAAGTACCCCAAACGAACTCTTCTTTTCCTTCTTTGGAAGCAAATTTCACATTAAAAGCCTTTGCGAAATTTTGACCGAGAAAGTGGGACGTTCCAGCTTGAAGCGCTTTTCTGTCTTGCATCATGGCTTCAATACAATAGGTATCAACAGCTCCTGCAAATCGTTCACTTGGTGTTTTTACCCCTTTAATGACAGGAACCGCCATGAAATTTTCTACAAAATCTGCATATACGCCAAGCATTTGCTCAGTCTCTTCAATCGCTTCATCCTTGGTAGCATGAGCGGTATGACCTTCTTGCCAAAGAAACTCTGCTGTTCGAAGGAACAAACGTGTGCGTAACTCCCAACGAACCACATTGGCCCATTGATTTATTTTCAAAGGCAGGTCACGATAGGATTGAATCCAGTTTTTATAAGAATCCCAAATAACAGTCTCTGAAGTAGGACGAACAATTAATTCTTCTTCAAGCTTGGCATCAGGATCTACGACAACACCTTTTTTGCTCTCGTCGGTTTTTAACCGGTAGTGAGTGACAACTGCACATTCTTTCGCAAAGCCTTCTACGTGATCGGCCTCTTTGCTCAAAAAAGATTTGGGGATAAACAACGGGAAATATGCATTCTCATGACCAGTATCCTTAAACATCTGGTCCAGTGCTTGTTGCATTTTTTCCCATATGGCAAAACCATACGGCTTGATGACCATACACCCTCGAACCTGTGAGTTTTCAGCCAATCCGGCTTTTTTCACGAGCTCATTGTACCAAAGTGAGTAGTCTTCATCACGAGTTGGAATTGCTTTAGCCATTTTTCTAGTTCGTCTTTTTTATCTTTAATAAGTCCATACCAACACTACTATCTATTTTTTTGATCTTTTTTAGTATTTAATGATCAATTACAGATTTTGGTATAGTGTTTGCATTTATGCGTGTATAGTTTCTAAAAGACGGCAAATATAAGTTACACATGAAACCGATCGTCTTAAAGAATGGTTTAATAATTAAAATCTGGTGATTATGAGAACTTACAGCAAACTCTTCATTCTAACTGTCCTGATCACAGCTGCTTTTACATCTAAAGCGCAGGAATACGATGATTTGTATTTCTCGAAAAAGGATAGAAAAAAAGTAAAACCTGTCGAGAATAAAGAAGTTCGAACAGCGCCAGAGCAGTCATCTTCTTTTCTAAGCAGGCAGATTGCTCAGAACAACGATTTGGCCGAAAGCTATTCGACTAATGAAGTAAGTCAGGAGGCGATCGATCGATACAGAAATATAGAAGATGCATCTGATACAAATCAGAACACATCCAATGCAAACTATTCAAACCCCCAGGATACGTATGAGCGGGAATATTACGATGATGGGTACGTTGAGGACCCGGTTGTAGTAAATAACTACTACTACAATGATCCCTGGATAAACAACGGCTGGAATCGATTCAGGCCATGGAGATTTAGAACAGGACTTTCCCTATCGTTTGGTTGGGGTTGGGGATGGAACTCGTTTGGTTGGGGAGGTGGCTTCTATGATCCTTTCTGGGATCCCTTCTATGGAGGTTTTGGTTGGGGTTGGAACCGGGGATGGAATGTTGGTTTTGGCTGGGGAGGTTTTTATGATCCATTCTGGTGTCCTCCATTCTACGGTGGCAGGTTTGCAGGTATTTATGGTGGCGGATTTTATGGAAGAGGATTTTATGGAAATAGATTTTACGGATATGCAAGAGGAGAACAAATTGGTAGGAACGTAGTAAGAGGTCCAAGAAATTCAAGGGGTGGAGCAGTTTCATCTTCAGGTCGTACCAGAAATGTCAGAAATGCTACAGCCGGGAATTCAATAGATACAAGAGATTACAGCAGAACCCAGGCAAGATACTTGGATCAATCAAGAAGGAATGCTAGAATCTCAAACTCTAATGGAAGAGTGAGTACTACTAATTCTTCGAGAAATAGAAACGTATCGAATGGAATAAACAGAACAAATTCAAGCAGATATAGTGGAACCTCAAACTCAAGGCAAAGATCCTATACTCCAAATTCGAATAGATCAAGTTCAAGAAGCAGATCTGGATCTGTGCGATCATCGGGTTCTTCCAGAAGTAGCTCCGGCAATGTTAGGTCAGGTTCTTCTTCAAGAAGCAGAAGTAGCTCAGGGTCTTATAGATCATCCGGTTCTTCAAGAAATAACTCAGGTTCAATGAGATCTTCCAGCCCTTCTCGAAGCAGAAGCAGTTCTGGATCATTTAGATCATCTTCTCCTTCCAGAAGTTCCGGGTCTGTGAGATCTTCTTCCAGAAGTTCTTCTAGCAGATCTTCAGGAAGGTCAAGTAGCAGATCCAGTTCAAGAAGTTCCAGTAGAAGAGGTAACTAAAAGCAGGTAAATATCAAGACTCATGAAAAAGGCACTAGCACTCATTTTAATATCTTATTCCGTTGTATCCAATGCGCAACAAGGTCCCTTTGGTTACTACCAGGATGCATTGCTCTTCAGCCAAACAAATAGTTTGTATGGGAGTACTGCCAGGATACAGGGAATTGGTGGAGCAGCAGTAGCGCTCGGAGGAGATTTGAGTGCTATTTCTTCCAATCCAGCTGGGTTGGGATTCTTTAACCGCAGTGTTTTTACTGTGACTCCAACGTTAGATTTTAGAACTGCAGATTCTCGATTTACAATCCCAAGCCAGAATTTTTCCGGATCTACTGAAGAGTCATTCAAGAATAACTTGCATTTTTCAAACATTGGTACTGTCGTCAATTTCACAAAGAGTGATTATTCAAGTGATAAGTTCAAAGGAGGTTCATTGGGAATTTCAATTAACAGACGAAACGGCTTTCGACTAGTTAGAAATTATGAAGGGGTCAATGATTACAATTCGATCATCGATTCATTTTTAGGAAATGTCGGACAAACTGATCCGAACGATTTAGGTGGATTTGAGCTTGGTGCCTATGATCAATACTTGATCAATCCTACCTTCGACACAAATGATAACATAAACGGGTACGATTCTTTCATTACGGGTTTTCCTATCCAATCTGAGACATTAAGAGAGTCTGGATCACACTATCAATTGAATATTGCATGGGGAGGTAACTATGACGACCGACTTTATTTTGGTGGTGGAATGGGCGTACAAGTTCTTAACTATCGAATGAGAAGAAATTTTATTGAAGATCAATTTGAGCCTGCTCCATTCATCAACAGTATTTCTATTCTCGATGACTTAGATGTCAGAGGTGCTGGAATTGATTTCAACTTTGGTACAATCATTCGACCCGTTGATTTCATGACAATAGGACTTAGCTATACTTCACCTTCGTTTATTTCATTGGATGAAGAAAGTTTTTTTGATGTCGATGCTGATTGGAAAAGTGGAACAGAAGTTACAGAAACAGATGCGAATGGTGTAGAAACAACCGTTGATTTAAGTACCATTGATCCTTATCGAAGTGACCTCCGAGTATCTGAATATAGACTTAGAACGCCTTCAAGACTTTCATTGGGAACAGCTCTTTTTATAGGGAATAATGGGTTCCTCTCGGGAGATGTTGAATTTGTGGACTATTCCAATGCTCAGATCAATTCAAATGATTTTTCAGAATCTGCTGACAATGATGTCATCGATAACATTTATACAAATGTCATGAATGTTCGTGTCGGAGGTGAGTACCGAATTGATAACTTCAGATTGAGAGCTGGATATGCCTTATTTCCCAGTCCATACAGGGGAACAGACCTGGAAGATCGCACGAATCTGACTTTTGGGTTAGGATACAGAACCCGAGACTATTTTCTAGATTTTGCGGTGGTAAATAGTGAAACCGCTTCATTGTATACACCATATGATATAGCAAATGATCAGCCGATTGTTGAAACAGATATTAAGAACACCTCTGTTTCTGTCACCTTCGGGTTGACATTTTAGGTGATAAGATTTCTTACTTGAGCGTAGCTTGAAACCGTGTGATGAGCCCTTTCATACCACGGTTTCCTTTTTTCCAGGAGTTCCTCAATGCTATGATTTTTCATCAATGGTCGACCTTCATCTCCCTCTAATCGCTCATTGATTTCTTCAATTGCCGTATTTATGAAAATGGTGATTCCAATGGCGTTCATTACATCCATGTTGTTGTGAAAGCATGGAGTGCCACCACCTGTGGCTAAAATGAATTGATCATTATCTTTTATGATTTTTACAAGCTGTTCTTTTTCAAGAACTCGAAAATAGTCCTCACCATTTTTTTCAAAAATCTCCGGAATTGAATTGCCAGTTGATTTGACTATTTCGTCGTCTAAATCAAGAAATGGAAAATCTATTTCGGTTGCCAGCTTTTTTCCCAGCGTTGTTTTTCCCGCGGCTGGCAAACCAATAAAAAAGATCTTTTGGATCATCGGTTCAAGAGCTCAGCTACTTCATCAGAGAGTGGTGTATCGTTGTAGTGCCACTTGTCAATGACGGTTCCATCTTTTATCAACCACACGCCAGGGTTCGACCGAACAATTGTTTTGAGTACTGTGGCGTCAGCATAATAGTAGGGAGCTCCTAACTGATGTTTGTGCCGAAATTCTTCGAAGGCTGCAGATCCTGATGATGTCAAGATCCATGTTTCGAAGCTTTCATTTCTGAATGTCAGGTTTCTCAACCGGTCAATCTTCTTGATGGATGTTTTTTCCACATCATGAATAACAATGATCAATTTGTTTCCGGTTAGCAGGTCATCTGTGAATTCTCCATCGTCATTCCACACACTCAGGTCTGTGATCTTTGGTTCTGCCCAGGGATTTAATGTTCGTGATTTTACAAACGTATAACCGGGCTCTGTAGGATACCTTTCAAAGGTGTAGCGTTTCCCATCTT
>JANQST010000169.1 GCA_028279155.1 Cyclobacteriaceae bacterium | reverse complement strand
AAACCATCTGAATAATATCCTTATGACCTGCCTCCAGAAAATCCGGAAATGGGTAGTTTGCTGGTTGCTCTTCAGCTTTTGCTTTATGAAATGATTTTATCCTAGGAAGTCGATCAGTGAGGAAATAATCAATCCAGTACTTTTTTTTACCCTCCCAAAACTCTCTTTTCTTGAACTCTTCAATAAGCGCTCTTTTGAATGGGCAAACTTTTGACCCATTACTGGTAATGGAACTGATTTCTTTCTCGATATTTTCTTTGACTTTAGCAAAGGCAAACTTTCTATCAACCCAGGAGTAAGCTGCGTTTGCCATGAATTGCTCAATGTCCTTAATAGTATCTTGAATGACGCCTTCTTTTACATGATCGAATGTTGGTACTTCTTCCATATTTACAATCGAAAGTGTTTTGTGTGTAAGGGAATGGCCCTCTAGTTATTGGATCTATTATTCCTCAATAGACATCCTGTTCAGTAGATCTTTCAGATCATAAAGTGACGTTAAGGACCGTTTGAATTCATGATGATCTAGTTCAGTTTCCGGGAATTCAATGTGAGTTGAAAAATAACGAATACATTGATCGAGATCTGACTCCGCATTCTTAAGAGATCCCTCAAATCGATCCTCGAGAAACCTTGTAACAATTGCATTTACTGTTTTCATTTTTTAAAGCATTTAGAAAAGGAGGGTGGCTTTCTGGATCGAAAACCATCAAAGATTTGCAATTATCCAGTCCGTACGTTACCGCAAACGGACACCCCCCTAAATTCTTGAATATTCATGATTTTCGATTTTTAAAGCATGATAAAGATAACAATAGATGGCATAAATTTTGAGTGTTGTCATATAAAGGAGTTTGTACTATGCGGTTAGAATATGAGGATATTGAGCCATTTCTGTTCAGAATAAAACAAGATTTGAAACGTGAACTGATCGAAGAATTCTCTAAGAACGTTTTCCTACGATATCCCAAGCAACTTGCAGAGCACCTGAGTGTTAGCGAGAGAACTGCACGAAGGTTGTGGAATGAACCTGATTTTCCAAGAAGTTTATATTGGGGAATTAAAGGGGTGTATCTGAATGAACTGAAGGACTGGAGAGCGGAGATCTAGAACTCTAAGTTGTTTATCGTACTTCTATAGTTCCCATTCCTTGTCTCGATCTAATTATTCTACCACCAACAATTAACCCAACCAACAATATGGATCCGCCTATTAGCCATACATTGTTTTGATCGACCCCTGCCTGTAAAGCCCTTTGCTCTTTTTGCATCACTTCTTGCCGCTGAGCCAGTACAGCTCTTACTTGAGCAGCTTCTTGTAATTTGACAAGTAGCCGTGTTAAATTCTCATTTTCGTCAACCAGGTCAAGGGCTTCATCTTCCAATTCTTTAAGCTGAGCCTTTAGATTATCCCTTTTTTCCCTGGCTTTGTCAAGCTTTGATTTACCAAAAAAGAGAAATCCTCCCAGACCCGTGCGACGTAATGCATCATTGCCCTCTGGAAATTTTCGAATTTCGCGAATCAGATCCGTGCGAGCTCGTTTAAGCTTAGATATCTCTCTTGGAAGCACCTCCAAAGCCTGTTGAACTGCAGAGATTTCAGCCTCGACTCCTCTACGTTTTGCTTTAGAATTTCCAAGGATACCACCAACAACGCTGGCAACGGCAGTCGCTCCTCTAATTACAAGAGCTGGATCTACGGCACCCATCCCACTTCTCCGGAACAACAAATCCATTGCTGGGTTGTTTAGATCACTCACCTTGATTATTCTCAATTAATTCATCAATCTTTTCACTGATCTCTTCCGGCAAGACGAATCTCTTAGACCTCCAAATATTTTCAGATATTCTAACAGCCAGCTCCTCTAGGTAGTGCTTAATATCTTCAAGCAAAGCCAGCTCTTCATCAAATTCTCCTTCAATACCAGAATCATCAACGCTGAGTCTTTCAATCAAATCGCCAACAGATTTCTGTATAACTGATACGTCACTATTACTTACTGATTCTCCAGATCGGCTCCTTAGACCATCGGTGAATTTCACGAATCGATTCCAAGCACCTTGTCTTACGTAATTCTCAAGGTCAAATTCATTATTATCTAGCGACCCTATGGATAAACCAAAGTCAAGCATATTCAGTTTTTCATGGGACCAATCAAAGCGAAATGAATATTCTGCTCCGGAATCCACAAGATGATTGAATTCATCTTTTAAGATCCCTACTATTTGACAAGCTGAATTGTGACACATTTCGTTATCATCAAACTCAAAAACCTCCTGAAGTGATTCCTCTAATTCTTCGACCTTTAATGCTACATCTGAAACTTCTTTGTGACCCCATCTGAACCCTGAAGCATACTCTTTGATCCCTGAAAGAAGAGATTTGAATTCTTTCAGAATTGATCGTTTGGTTTTCTCCTTCTCCACAAAATCCCTACGCTCTATAATGGAAAGCTCTCTCTCCTTTAGTTCGTTTGCTTTTTCAATTCCGGACAATGAAGGTTGATCTAGTGCTGAATCTTCTGCGTGAGTTTCTTCAAGTTCCTCTTCTTCATATTCGCCGTTGGACCCAGCTAGTGCCAGGCTCCCTTTGTAAGTCTCGATCCACCTGTAGGCAGTAGCTCTGCTAACACCTATTTCATCGGAAATTTCTTCCGCGGTGTGTCCTTGCTTGTGAAGCTTCACAGCCTCTTTGAATTCTGGTTTCATAATCTTAAATGAGATTTTAAATGATTCTGCATTCAATTTATAGGTTGTCTCATTGGGGAATGGAGTTTAGTGAGGTTTGCTGGTTTTAAGTGTGGAAAACAGGAGAAAACTATGGTTTTGAGAAACCATGAAGTACATATTTCAACTAAATCTGCTTAGTTAAACCAAGAGAATAATTCTTCAGCAATCGGTATAAAAAAAGCTCCACATATAAAAGTAGAGCTTTGGGTTCTCGCTGTTTGATTGATTATCATGTGACAAATTCGTTGATAGAGTCAAGTGATACTTTTTCAAGTTGGTTAGTCTTGTGATTTTCGAAATCAAACTGTTTGCTATTCACATCATAATTACCTCGGTAAGAGCCACAAATAGTGTTGCCAGAATCTAAATGCAGGAGTATTACCTGACCGATCATTAGTCTCAACTTGAGAAATTCCTTGTTACTCATAGAATTTTTCAATGTTAAAATTGCAATGATAGACTGAGATTCTGATGTCATTTTGAAGCTACATTTGCAAGTTCCTTTATGGAGATGTGTTATTTACCATAACATTACTTATGTGCCTTAAGGCCAACAAAAGAGTGTAATCCATTTGAAGATCAACCCTTTCTAGATGAGTTTAGGGCAATAATAATCGCAATTAGAATGGCTACAAGCGCAAGCCAAAAATTCCTTTCATCCCAAGATCTTTCTTCTATCCAAAAAAAATTGATAAATAAATTGATGAAATATCCGCATAAAAAACCTATCAGAAATATTCCAATATACCAGAAGGAAAATCTCCTTTTACCAAAGGGTCTGGAAAACATCAGAATTGAGAATTTCTTTTTGGATTTGAGACTTGTCTTGGGGTGTGAATTTCCTGGTTTAGTATCCTTTCTTAGAACCTCTCTGTTTTCCTTAACATCTTCTTGATAAGGTTGATGGCCATCAATTACTCTATTGAAATCACTTACCCAGTATCTCATCTGAGTTTGGCACTTACGAAACTCTTGAGTTGAATTTGATTCACCGATTGCTGATTTCCAGTCCAATGTAAATTTTCCATCTTCTATCGGTACTATTTTGAAGTAGAATTCGTCTGGTTTATGAAGTGGGATTACGTGTACTAGTTTCTCACTTAATTCAACAATATGAATATATCTACCATTGTTATCTTTTTCTAACCAGTTTTTCAGTTTCGTTACCTGGTATGGACCAAGTACCCATTTTCCATCCTTTAGTGTGGTTCCGTAAAACATTATAATGCTTCTCTGTTGTAAGATATATTAAGTTATGTTCAATATAAATTTGAGTGACGCAGTATTAGGGTATAGATTATGTCGGTGAACAACGAATAGAGACTGTTTTAGGCGTTTTCAACAGACTATCACGCAGGAGGTCGGTTCGAGTCCCGTCCGGACCGCTTCTGATACTCAAGTACTTACAATTTTGTGAGTGCTTTTTTTATGGCTAAGGTGGACATAGCTTCTTTACAGCTATTCTCATAGTACTAACCAGATTCAGAACCATTAGCACCGATTAACTTTACATTGATAACTAACTGGGTGATTCCAAATATTGAGTAGTTATCTTGAACGGACGACTCTAAAGCCTAGATTGTAATACCGATTGTCGGGATAATCGTAGTTTCTCCATGTTGTCCTTAATGTGTTTTCCTTATTGTGAAATGAGCCACCTCTCATGACGCGGGCACTTGCATAGTTTTTAACAGGTAGTCCGTTGTAAGTTTTAATCACATCTTCACACCATTCCCAAACATTGCCGGCAAGATCATAAATTCTATATTTGTTTGGCAAATAGCTTCCAACTGGAGCGGTAAATTGATATCCATCATCTACTGATTTATCCGCCCACGTGACCTGTGAGTTGAAATCTGCAAAATTTGCGGTCTTTCCATTTGGGGATGAATTACCCCATGGATATTTTGTACTCCTCCCTCTATTTTTGCTTATAAATTCCCATTCAATTTCGAGTGGGAGTCTATAGTTATCACCAGTTTTGAGGGACAACCAATCGCAATAAGCTTTGGCATCGTTCCAGCTTACGCACGTCACAGGATGATTATCACCCTGCTTAAAGCCCGGGTTCTTCCAGTTAATATCTTCTCTTTTCCATTTTCGGATTGTATCGTCAACATATTGATAGCTGTATGCCCAATTTTCAGATTCGGCTTGGGTTAGATATTCGCTGTCCTTCACGAAAGCCTCAAAATCACCTATCGAAATTTCATATTGACTGATTTCAAAGCTCCTTACGATTACATGATGCACAGGAAGAGCCAGTAGATTGGCTGAATCCAACAAATCCCCTAACCAAAATTCTCCGCCCAAGATTGCAACCATCCTGTTTTCTGAATAGGCAAAGGGATCATCGCTATTCTGTAGCGTACACGAATAGCACAAAGTAAGAGTGAGAAGAGTTAAGGTTCTCATAAAGATGAGTGGGTGCTTAGATCCAAAATGGCATACACCTAATCTTGAGTAAGTTCAAGGATTTTCTTTTTTGATTGAGGTTCCCAGTAGTTAACCCATTGTTCGACAAAGTGAGTAGACATATATCGAGGTTTCATACGGCTATCAAATTTTTCCTTGGCTTTAAGGAGAAGCACTCTTGCTGCGTACACAGACTGGTAATCTCCTCTAAAAAGTAGATTCAGACCTAATCCTACTAGAAGAAGAGGATGATTAGGATCTTTTCTAATTGCTTCCTTAAACTCACGCTCCGCAAGGGGATTGAATTTGTTATCGTCTTCTCTAAATGTATAAGTTAGTCGTTGCAGCATATGAATGTCTACTTCCTGTTCGGGAGTTTTGTCTTCAATTCTTTTTGAGGCCAGGTCGAGGTATTTTTGGGCATTGTCCAACATTTTCTCCGAACTGACTCCTTTCGGTGGGTTTTGTTTCGATGCTCTTGCTATTTGTGTATACATATAGCTTGCCCAGTAATAGGGAAGCCATTCTTCCGGATGATCATCGGCCAGTTCAACTAAAGATTCAGCACCCTCAACCCAGGCTTCATGATCCTCACCTTCGTTAAAAATATCAAAGCCTGTTTTCATCCCTTCCTCAAAACCTTTGTCTTGAGCAAGGACAGGTACTGATGCTGAAACTAGCATAAGAAGTAGTGTAAAAATTTTCATAGGAATAGATTGTTTTGGTTTTCGCAGTAGTTACGAATACACCGAAATCTTTGATTCATCAATCAGGTACCAGTTTGTCAAATTGTTACCTAAATAGTAGATTATAATCTCTTATTTCGAAATTTGGAAGGTGCCATTCCTGTAAATTTCTTGAAAGCACGGTTAAAAGTGGTTTTATTAGAAAATCCTGATTCTAATGCTACAGCTAGGACTTTTAAGTTTGAATGGTTTAGAAGTTGTTTTGCTCTCTCAATTCTGTAACTATTAATGAATTGTAGAAAGCTCTTCTTAAAATGCGTGTTGATCAAATTAGAAAGGACGTAGACTGGAATGTTAACTTGTTCACTAAGCTTGTTAATTGTTAGGTCATGTCGAAGGTGAGGACGAAATTCAAGCATATAAGCCCTTAACTCCTGCGCCATTTGGAGCTCCTTTGAAGCTGAATATAGTTTTTGCTTTGACCTCCTTGCCTTTGAATTCAAGCAATTTGTTTTAATGAATATCGAAGGGTATAATTGGTTTTGGAGAAAAAGACCGACACCTATTATGAACCCTATCCATATGACACCATTAATTGTAAAAATTTGTAGGGATCCCCATGAGGTGATGAACCTGATATAATCAAGGGCAATAAGCAATATTAGGCACGTAAGCAATATCAAGAAATGATAAGTCCAGCTCCATTCATGCTTTCCATGGATTAGGTTTCGGTATGCAACTGATAGCGAAAGAAACAGAAAAGCTAAACTATATATGTAAATAACAATATGAAAGAGAGTATGCAACCAACTTGAGTAGTTGTAAGAACCTACAATATGTATAGCTATTATTAATAGCAGTGGTAAAAAAGAGATGAATAAGGTCCATTGTGAAACAGTCCTTCTAGCAGACAGTGCCAGAATGTAGCAGTACGCTAAGGGTCCATAACTCGCAATGGCAATGGGTGAGACGTGCAGGGAAATCTTAAAATCGCTGAATCGATTGACATAAATGTCTACTAAGTGAAGAAGGAGAACAATAGAGATCAAACAAATGAGAATATTGCTAACTGATTTTTGCCGTATGATTTGAAAAAGAAATTTGGAAAAAAGTGTTGCTTGTAATATGATGGTAAACGACAATATAATGTTAGCACTTTGCATGAATTGCCTAATTGAAGATCATACTTTACAAAAAATATTAGCACTTCAAAAGTGTCTGTGGATCTAAATGCTTTGAAACTCTCAGCAATCTCACTAAACGAGGATTGATTGAGATTCTCTGAAGTTTAGTTTTTTGATTATTTCACAACCTTTAACCCGTGAATTAAGATCTATACTTGTCCTTGACACTTTAAGAATGCAAACTTTTTATTTGGAAATAGGAAACCGCCAGGTGTTTAACTCAAACTCATGTTTAACGGAACTAATTCATGCCAACACCTTAAGGCAGCTTCCTATTTCCAATTATGCCAAATCATAATCCGACTATTCATTTGGTCTCATTCTTTATGATATCTTGCAAGGTATTTGGCAGTTATGTATGAGATGAACCCTTGATGTAAACCTGTCAATTGATAAGATAAAGATCGACCCAAAATGTAATTTGAGGCCAATTTCCTAGTATTTGGCTTAGTCAAGCTCTGGTTTTTGAAAAAGGAGACTGGAAGATGTTCTCAAAACCAAAAGTCCAAGCACAATCGATTTCATCGGATTCTCTCTTAATCTCTTACCTTGCTCAAATTTGAAGATACCTCCATATCATCCAACCAAATACAAACGGGATTTTCGATTCATGAGTATTTGCTAAGATTTAGGATTTTCATCGATAAATTCAGATGGGGTTAGCTGTGTATGTTTCTTGAAGATTCTATTGAATGATGATTTCCCACTAAACCCTGATTCATGTGCTACAAAAAGAATAGTAAATCGCCTACTTTCAGGATCCAAAAGGAGCTCTTTGGCAGTTTCAATCCTATACTGATTTACATAGTCCGTAAAGGAGGTTTGAAGATCTCTATTCAAGATTAAGGACAATTCATTCGATGTTATAGTCAACCCATTGGCAAGATCTGCTAACTTGAGCTCAGGGTTTAAGAAAAGTTTATGAGTGCGCATCAGCACTTCGAGTTGCTTTATAATCTCCTGAGAATTTGAAGACTTGTTCTCATTATTGAAATATCCAGCTGAAAATGGGAGATAAATAGACTGAGGGTGGAGCAAAGAACTAACTGCTATTCCATGCACCAAGAAACTTAATCCCACAAAGAAAAGAGTGTCTATCATTACAGAGTATTGATTAAAAAGAAAGAGTAGGAGAAATCCAACCAGGTAAAAACTCCAATATCCAAGGAATACTTTTGATAGATTCCTTAAGACCTTCAGTTTCCTCTTGTCACCTTTGGTGAACGGGGTTGCACTAGCTGGATAAGTCAATGTTAGAGCAGCATAGCTATAGATGCCGTTTACAAAAATCTTAAAGGTCATCATTACCAAGAAACGGGGAGATGAACAACCTTCACACTGGGAGAAAACAGAGTTAAGCAATTGGATTTTATCCTCCGTTCCTAACTTGTAAAACCCCCAATGGTCAACAATCGCAACAATCAATGGGATAAGTATCAACAGGTCTGATTTCATCAAATAAAAATTTCGAGTCAATTTTGACCGGATAAACAAATAGTAGAGCGGACCTGTGATGAAAAGTAGTGGAAATACCATCGAGACGAGATGAGGTGCATGTCGAAAAAAGCCAGTGTAAACCACGGTTGTATCTAGGAGAATTAGGAATATTGAAAGCAGTAGAATCGCCAAAAAATGGAGGTGTCTTTTTCTTACAGCAAAGAAGGCAAGAAACAAGCTGTTAAACACCCCTCCTGCTAGCGTTATTAATACTAAAAAGTGCCACTCTAAAATCATAGTGTAAAATTATCTTATAAGAATTAAGAAGCTTTTCCAAGCCAAAATAGGCTCCAATGTTGTTCTATTTGGTTGATGTCCGGCATGCTCCATCATAGCCGCCTTCATTTGATTTCGGCTTCATACAGGGTGGACCTACTTTGCGAGCCGACCGTTCGTTAAATAGGTTGACCTTGGAGGAACAAGCCCGCATAGTCTAATATAAAGATTTGCTTTTGCTTTATGATTGGTAATGTGATCATGTATAGATAAAACTCCAAACTTCTTTGTCAGGTGACCTGAATCGAAGAATGGAACAGTAAGTTCTAAATCATTCTCGCTTAGAGATCTGATATTGGTTCTCCCTCTTTGAAATGCCGATCTTAAATATTCCACAATTTCGTCCTTCGACATATCTGTCACATCCAAAGGCCTAGTTTTACCGGATTTCCTCTGCAAAACAACATGCTCAAACATCCAGTCAATCGTATGCGCAATATGTCCCATTTGCTCTGCAAAGGATCTCATTTCCGGGGTTGGTCTAAAGGAATAGAGGGAATCAGGCATTGCTTTTGCAACCCGAATAGTCAAGAATTCCTGAGAATCCCAAATAGGAAGAAACTCTCTGACAAAATCAGTTTCCCGTTGCCCATAGGTTGTGTAAAATGAAAAAAATAGGACGATCGCAACGAAGTTATGGTAAGCCAACAATCTTTCAGAGCTGTACCTGATATGGTATATATTCATTCAGACAAATGAACCAATTCCATCACCCAAAATCGACCTAAAATGTAGAATAGGACATTCTCACAAACTTGGATAATAAATTCCACTAGTTTGGGTAAGCAATGATCAGTCGGTGAGATAGATGTCAAAGGTAACCTCAAAGTGTCCATCGCGATACTTTTTAAGGGGCATTGCGCGATCAGATCCTGAGCTCTTTCTTGCTGTAACATCGTTTTCCAGAAACTTGTCACCTACAAAATAGAGTTGAGTTGTCAATTCTGCGTAATTCTTTTTTCTGATCTTAAAGTGGATATGCCGAGGTCTTGAACCATAGAAACCAGGAAGAAGAGTATCAAAAGAATAGCGGCCTTCTTTATTTGTAGTGATTTTGCCTCTAAACTGATATTGGAGACTATTATTATCGTATTCACCCTTCGGTGAAGCATGCCATACGTCTACCTCTACACCAGGGATGATCTCCGTGCAATCTGCCTTATACACCGTTCCAGTAACTTGAAGCCTGTGATCTGATTTTGAAATACTTGTTGCCAGTGAATCTCTGTGTGGCGCATTCCTTCTGTAAAATGGACCTTCCGCATCTGGAGCTGTACGGCAACTCTTCTTGGCAAATACGCTTGAATGCAAAAAATGAATACCCGCAAGAGTTATAAATAGTTTTTTAATAAATGTGCGTCTCAGTAAATTCCATTTACCCATTTCAGTGCAATTATTGTGTACTTAATCTCATTTGTCATTTGCAACTAGACTCGTTGTCAATTTGCTCAGTTGTTATTCACCGTTAACAATTATTCCTTCGACCTTTTATAAACACCCTCATTAACTAACTTCCAGCTCCCCTCTTTCCAAGAATAGCTTTTATTCTCAAAGGTATTTTCATCTAGAAAAGTAAACTGATCCCGGATCTGCAGAGGCTTTCCATTAGGATTCATACCAACTATTGTCGTTGAACGGTTTTTGGTTGCATGATCAAAATTTAGGACAGCACCAAAACCTGTACCACCAACGACACTGAAGCCGTAATGGTAAAGCCATTTATTTATTGGATCATAGCCATAGTACCCTTCGATACTCTGAATTGACTCGTTCTTATCTTCATCCACCTGTTTAATGCGAAGATGTATGATTGATTCACTTCTGTCATACCAGCTATATATCACTAGAAAATGCAACGATCTTCCATCCGTTGTGGTGAAACTCTTCCCTTTCCATGTACCTACGTAGGGTTGGAAGATCCTCATATCTTCTGGAGAGGCTAACTGACCTTTAATAGTTGGAGTTGGTGGCATAAACTGTGCCATTGACCAGCTTACCATAAGGAGTGATGTTAGTAATGCGAGAGAGTACTTAGTTTTTAGTTTATTCATAATTTTCAATTTTCAAAACTGTGCATTCTGCACATTATGTCAAATTAAGTTTGTTCAACTATACATAGTCGACCCAGAATGTAAGTTGAGACAAGCCTGAAAAGAACTCTGTTGTCATGACGTTCGATTTGAGAATCCTGAAATCTGTGGCTGCATTTGACTACAATAGTTACTCCTTACTGTGCCTCATTTTTTCTTCAAAGACACATTGAAGGATGAGAGGGAGGGGGAACCGCGGATTTTACTCTTCAAGTATCGATTCACACTGGAGAAGAACTCTCTTCGAGAATCACCAACGGAATATAACATAGAAACTTTGAGGCTTCAGTAATGGTCGCTATCAAGTCCAATGAATTTACGAACTATTTGTCCCATACTACATATTAGGTCGACTAACTCGGA
>JANQST010000162.1 GCA_028279155.1 Cyclobacteriaceae bacterium | reverse complement strand
AAACCATGGCTACAATCACCTCTTCCTCAGGAAATATCACAAACTGTGTAATGCCACCAACACTGCCTCCACTATGCCCAACAAGGTAATTGCCTTGATCGTCTGTTCCACTTCTCCAGCCCATCCCGTAATTCGTAGAATCGCCGTTTGCCAGGATTTGTGAATTTTGTAATGCATCTAGTGTTTCCCTTTTCAGAAATCCAGGCTTCATATGCGCATGACCAAAAATGATCAGGTCCTCGGCACTTCCTATAAATCCCCCACCGGCCCACTTGTAGCTATTATCCACATACGGGGCATCTACTACTCCGGAATCTCCCCTAACATAGAACTTCGTTCTATTCGCAATATCATTGATTGCGATATCTGCAGTCGTATTATTCATACCGAGCGGATCAAACACGTTTTGTTGCATGTATGAGAGAAATTCTTCGCCGGAAGCTCCCTCAAGTACAGCACTGATCAAATTCCATCCGTAGCTTGAATAACTGTAATCCGTTCCGGGCTCAAAAAGCAAGCTGTCATCCTGAAAAATGACCAATCCTTCATTGACTGTCGGATAATACACATCGCTCAACATTTCATTTCCCCGGTAATGCCTGATCCCGGCAATGTGTCCGGCAGTTTGCTTAACAGTAATCGGGGATCTTTTTTCCGGAAAATCAGGAACATACTCCTGTACTGTTTTCGATACATCAAGCTTCCCTTGTTCCATCAGGAGACCGATTGCAGAAGCAGTTAATGTCTTGGAGACACTTCCAATTCTGAACATGGTTGTTTTAGGATCTACTTTGACCTGGTTTTCTACATCAGAGTACCCGAACCCTTCTGACCAAACCAACTTCCCACCAACCGAAACAGCCACTGCCATCCCAGGTGTTTCGTTCTCCAACATAAGTGTATCGACCATAGCACGGGCAGCGCCAATTGCATCATCATAGGTAGCTTGACTTTGTTCAGGTTTTGGCTGACATGCAAATACAAGGCTTGCAAGTAATAGGAAATAAAACTTCTTCATGACAGGTTTTCTTTGGTTGTTGGTTCACCGAATTTAAAGAAAACCATGTAAGGAAGCTATAAAAATCTTTCAGGGGGTCTTCCGTCTCTTTAAAGCACCTTCGAAAGCCATACTGCAATCCACTCTGCAAGTTCCGGCCGATCAGGCAAAAGCCTGGTAGCATGCTCATACCCAGGAACGATGACCAATTCTACTGTCTCGCTCTTTTTCTGAACAAGCGCGGTGATCTCTTTGAGGTGAGGTTCATTCTTCGAAACAATAAATAACCAGGGAACACCACTTGTATCTATTCCATCAATGGATTCATCACTGAACGAGCCTGGTGAAAGTTCTACATACGCATTGACATATCCGTATAAGCGGCCTGCTTCAGCCATTTCCTCCCCACTGTAACTACCGCCAATAACTCCGATTCTATCAGCATCCAGTTTTGGTTGGTCTATCAGAAAATCGATGGCTGCTTTGACATCAACCTCAGAATCCCAGATAAGCGGATCAGGTGATTGCTTACCGGGAATGAATGCTTCCACGTTGATACTCTCTCCATGACCTCTTAAATCCAACCGTAAAGAGGCAATACCCCTTTCCTTCAAGTGACCGGCAAGTTCTTTATATACCGTGCGGTCACCAGCGGCCTTATTCAGCATTAGCACAACCGGAATATCTTCGCCTGTATCAGGAATCTCAAGATCTCCAATCAGTTCCCATTCGCCACTCTTTACCGTTACCCTGGTGTCTTGTATAGTAGATTGTGCTTTTAATTCAAATACGAATGTGATCGATAGCATTGAGATGAAAATTCTTACTATTGTCCTCATGGTTTGCGTTTTTTTATTCAAACGAAAATAGAGGGAGGAGTTCAGCAGATCGTTAGATGTCCGCTCAATCGTTCGTAAACGGAGCGAAAAGATTCGCTAAAGCCTAAGGCATCTTATCCAAAAAATTGCCCAACAGAAAAGACCACAGAGAAGATCAATGTTGAAATGGCCATCTGTTTGAGATAAGGATCTAATTCATTTCCAGTCTTTGACTTTACAGCCCGAATGTTTTTCAAAAACAAAGGTCCCATCAAAATGAAAGCTAGTTGGAATGCATGACCATAATCCAATAAGACAAAAACGATGGATACAAGAAATCCAATTGATATGATCAACGAATGGTAGAGTCCGGCTTTTTCCTTGCCGATGCGAACCGGGATTGAAAATTTACCTGCTGCTTTGTCGGATTCTATGTCACGAATGTTATTCACATTCAAAACACCAACCGAAAACAACCCTAATGTTGTAGCGGGTAGTAAAATGGACCAATCAAGGTTCTTCGTTTGAATGAAATAGGTGCCGGCTACTGCAACCAGGCCAAAAAAGACAAACACAAAAACATCCCCAAAACCTGCATAACCATACGGATTTTTCCCAACTGTGTACTTGATCGCAGCAGCAATGGCAACAATTCCAATTCCAAAAAACGTGAGCATCAGCATCCAATTATCTGGGAACGCCAGGAACAATAAGTAGCTTCCCAAGGCAAGTGTAAGAATGGAAAAAATGATCAATGCTGTTCGCATGGCCTTTTTTGTAATCGCTCCAGATTGAACCATACGATCAGGGCCTTTGCGTTCTTCAGAATCAACTCCAGAAACGGCATCCCCATAATCATTCGCGAAATTGGAGAGTATTTGAAGCAAGATAGCTGTGAGCAATGTGAGGCTAGCAATGGTAAAATCAAGTTGCGTGTCGTTCCATGCTAAGACCGTTCCCACCAGGATACTCGAAAAAGCCAGTGGCAAGGTTCGCAATCTAGCTGCGATGATCCAGGATTTGATTTTGGCATTTGGCATTTGATGCTGATGTTAGCGCTAATTACATTCTTTCCGGAACATCGATCCCTAGCAAATTCATTCCCATTTTCAAAGCGCGGGCTGTAGCTCTTGAGAGAGCCACTCTAAATGAGAGTGCATCTTTGCTTTCTTCATTGAAAATTGGAACTTCCTGGTAAAATCCGTTATAATCCTTTGCAAGGTCATACACGTATTGTGCCATGATTGCCGGTGAATAGTCGTTTGCAGATTCTCTCAAGGCTGCTGTGTAATTGGTCAGCCTATGAATCAAGTCGATCTCACGCTGTGTAAGTTTTCCAACTTTTGAGGAGTCAAACGATAGGTTAATTTCAAGCGTATCTGCACGACGAACGATAGCTGAAATTCGAGCATGTGTATACTGGATGAATGGCCCGGTATGCCCCTGGAACTCAATGGATTCCTGGGGGTTGAAAAGCATTCGCTTTTTTGGATCTACTTTCAATAAAAAATATTTGAGCGCTCCCAATCCCAACTTTTTATACAATTCTTTGGCTTCACCTTCATCCATCCCTTCGATCTTTCCGAGCTCTACCGTATGCTTCTCTGCTGTATCAAACATTTCTTTCAATAGATCGTCTGCATCCACTACTGTTCCTTCACGGGATTTCATTTTTCCGGAAGGCAAATCCACCATCCCATAAGAAAGATGATACAGGCCATCCGAATAGTCACGTCCCAATTTCTTCATGATGGAGAAGAGAACCTTGAAATGGTAATCCTGTTCGTTCCCAACGACGTAAACTGATTTCTCAAATGGGAAATCATCATGTTTTTTCTCACAAGTTCCCATATCCTGGGTCATGTAAACAGCAGTTCCATCTCCTCGTAATACCAACTTCTCATCCATTCCCTCCTCTGTAAGATCCACCCAAACAGATCCATTTTCTTTCCTAAAAAACACCTCTTTTTCAAGCCCTTCGTCTACTATGTCCTTTCCAAGCAGGTACGTCTGGGATTCCTGGTACATTTTGTCAAAATGGATTCCCATGGTCGCGTAGGTCTGGTCGAATCCTTCATATACCCAGCCATTCAATTTTTCCCAAAGACCAACTGTTTCAGGATCACCTTCTTCCCACTTTTTCAACATTTCCTGTGCTTCTAGTATGGAAGGAGCTTCTTTTTCAGCAGCCTTTGGATCAGTACCCGATTCGATCAACTCCTGGATTTCTCTTTTATACTCCTGGTCAAATTTGACATAGTACTTCCCTACCAAATGATCTCCTTTGATTCCTGCTTGCTCTGGTGTTTCGCCATGTCCGAATTTTTGGTAGGCCAGCATTGACTTGCAGATGTGGATACCTCGGTCGTTCACGAGGTTTACTTTCATCACTTCATAACCATAGGCATCAAGAATTCGTGAGGTTGAATCCCCGAGGAAGTTATTTCTTAGATGGCCCAGGTGAAGGGGTTTGTTGGTATTGGGTGAAGAAAATTCCACCATCACCTTTTTTCCATTCTTCTCCACCTTTCCAAACTGCGCATCAGAATCAATGCCGTTCAATGTCTCTGCCCATTTTAAATCCGAGATTTCCAGGTTTAAAAACCCTTTGACCACATTAAATCCACAGATGAAATCCGTATTTTTCGATAGCCATTCACCAATTTTTTTTCCTGACTCCTCAGGATTGGTCTTTGTTATTTTCAAATAAGGAAAAGTGACAAACGTATAAGTCCCTTCAAATTCTTTTCTTGTAGGCTGCAATGCTAAATCTTCCACTGAGATCGAGTGATCAAAGAGCGATTTGAAAGCTCCTGCTACAGCTTCTTTTATTTCAATTTCCAACATCCTTATTTCTTAGGTAAAAAAACTTCAGCCATCATACACCTGGCACTTCCACCACCTAGTTTCTCAATGGTATGAATATCGCTATGAACGATTTTTCCGTGTGAAGACAATCGCTCCTTTTGGTGACTATCTAGGGAATTGAAAGCAGCGGAAGACATAACAACCAAACGTTGCTCTTCCTTGCCAACAACTTGCAACATATTGCCTGCAAATTGCTCTTTTTGTTCCTCAGAGATATCAATCAACTCCTTATTAGTTTTCACCAGCGCTTCTTTCAACTGCTCTTTTTCTTCGTGATCATCAATACTATCCATGCACACCACGGCAAATTCCTCCCCTAGGCACATCATGACATTCGTATGGTAAATAGGTAATCGTTCTCCATCAACAGATTGATTGGCATGGAAAGGCACGGGTTCGTACCCGGCTTCTTCACAAAAATCCTTCAACGGATCGGGCATTGTTCGCTCTGAAATTGCCGCATAGGCAATTTTATTCTGACGGTCCAGCAACAAGCTTCCGGTTCCTTCCAGGAATGCAGCCTTCTCTTCCCAATGAGAATAGTCGATGACATCACTCACATCAAATTGACCTTTCAACGCATCAATAATATCTCCTCTACGTTCAGTTCTTCTGTTTTCCGCATACATTGGGTAAAGTCGAATTGCACCGTCTTCATGAAAAGAGATCCAATTGTTGGGAAAGATTGAATCTGGTGTAGCTGGGTCAGGTGTATCTTCAAATACGGTAACCTTCACTCCCTCTTCTCTCAGTTTTTCCACAAAGTCGTCAAATTGGCTCAATGCCTCTTCTTGAATCATCCCAGCTGAAGCCGCCCCCGCAGATTGTTGGTAATAATTATTGACCGCCGTTTGCTCATTCATATGAAAAGCAACTGGTCGGATCATCATGATATGGTTCGTGATCTGCCTAGTCATATTTTCTTCGTAAAGGCATAGTGGTACAACGCAAAAGGCCTTCCATTTTTGCCACTTCCCGATAGTTTACTTCCTCAACAGTAATTCCCCATTTTCTCAACTGGTCGTTCAACCGAACAAAGCTGCAGTCAGAAATAACAACATCTGGTCGTATTGAAAAGAAGTTGGAATTCATGTCATACATTTCTTCCTGAGTGATCTCAAAAACATTTTCTTCTCCGAAAAAATTAACCAGATACAGATAATCTTCTTCGTTTTTAAATCCCTCCTTATAAATCACTGCCTTATCCTCTCCAACCGGTTGAAAGCAGCAGTCCAGATGCAACGCATTTTCTCTAGGGTTTTCATCGGACTTGTTAAGTTCAAAGGCTTTCAGTTTCCAGTTTGGAAAATGTTCTTTCAGGTATTCCACGCCTTTTCTACTTGTACGAGCTACCTCGTATTTTTCAAAATCTTCATCATCGGCATATCCAACAAAAAGGTGACCTTTCCATGGAATGATATCGCCACCTTCCATCCATTCGTCTTCATCCGGAAGCAACACATTTTCGACTTGGTCTATGATGTGCTGAATGCCATCTGATTCTAGCTTTCTTAATGGTGTGACACACGGTACAATCAGCTTGTCATCAATCACTAATGCTATGTCTCGCGCGAAGATTTGGTTATAATCATCAATTACTTCCGGTCGGTAAACCTTCACATTATATTTTTCAAATACTGCGACCACCTCACTCATCTCAGCAACAAGGTCAGATTCTTCCGGGAAAGTGCCATTTATAATATGAGACCTTGATTTTGGGTCGTAGGTTTCTTCGAGCTTTGGAGTTCCTCCAAAGCTATTTGCCGTTCCTAAGATCACAGCCTCAAGGGGTGCGGTTTCATCTAGTATTTTAACTGGGATCATTTGGTTATAAATTGGCGCAAACTTAGTGGGATATTCCTAGAAAATAATTCCCTGTTAACACCAATTGAACAATCTGGTCAAAATCGTTTTTGTTGATTTCAATTTTTAGGTGATAATTGCATCGCTATTTTTTGAAATGAGAAAATACTCCGACTTAATTGATCAGACGTACGACTTCCCCACTGAGGAATTCAAGGTCAAAAATGATGAATTGCAATTCCATGAAGTGGACTTGATGGGTATTATTAAAAAATATGGGACACCCTTAAAACTCACCTACCTTCCCAAAATCTCAGAGAACATAGATTTTTCCTATCAAATCTTCCAAAAAGCAATAAAAAAACATAAATACGAAGGGGACTATACATATGCTTATTGTACCAAATCTTCTCATTTCAGATTTGTCCTGGAAGAAGCATTGGCCTCCGATTCGCACATAGAAACATCTTCTGCTTTCGATATTCCATTGGTGAGAAGTCTGTACGAGACAGGAAAGCTGACGAAGCAGCATTTTATCATCTGTAATGGATTCAAACGCCCCTTATACCTTGAAAAAGTCACTCAACTACTGAATGATGGATTTGCAAACTGCATTCCGATTCTCGACAATTTAAATGAGCTTGATTTCTATCTTGAAAAATCTGAAAAAGACTTCCAGGTAGGTATCCGTGTTGCTTCCGACGAAGAGCCAAACTTTGCTTTCTATACATCCAGATTAGGAATCAGATACGGCGATATTCTTCCCTACTACCAGGAAAAAATCAAAGGCTCAAAAGCAGAGCTCAAAATGCTTCATTTCTTTATCAATACTGGCATTAAAGATTCGGCATATTATTGGAGTGAGTTAAGCAGATTTATCTATAAGTATTGTGAACTGAAGAAGGTATGTCCTGAACTTGATTCTGTAGACATCGGGGGTGGTTTTCCTATCAAAAATTCGCTGACATTCGAATACGACTATGAATACATGGCAGATCAGATCGTTGCCAATATTCAGTGGATCTGCAAAAAGAACCATGTGCCTGTACCTAATATTTTTACTGAATTCGGAAATTTTACTGTTGGAGAAAGTGGAGCAACCATCTATTCTGTATTGGATCAGAAATTGCAAAACGACAAAGAACTTTGGTATATGATGGATGGTTCATTCATAACGCATATGCCCGATGTTTGGGGTACCAATCATAAATTCATTCTGCTTCCAATCAATCATTGGAAAAGTCATTATCACAAAGTAAACCTTGGTGGCCTCACCTGTGACAGTATGGACTACTACGATTCAGAAGCTCACATCTCAGAAGTATTTCTCCCTCAGTACGACGAAAAGGAAACACTTTTTTTTGGCTTTTTTAACACAGGAGCTTACCAGGAATCGCTGGGCGGATATGGAGGTATTCAACACTGCTTAATTCCTGCTCCCAAACACGTCATTGTAAAGAAAGACAAAGATGGCAATCTGAAGGATGAATTGTTTGCCCCTGATCAAGAAAGTGAAGCAATGATGAAGATTTTGGGCTACTAGCTTGTTGTTCATCACAAATAGGTTGTCAGCCATCCCAAGTAGTTCAATAAGTTAATCTTGCGCTCACTCACTGCGTTTCTTGCATTCAATTAATCTATCAATTGATCATGAAACAACTTTTATTACTATCACTTACAGTGATATTCTATTCTTCAAATGCTCAGATTGAAGAAAACATCCATTCGAACAAGACATTTGATGGGCCTTTCATCGGCATTAATGTAGGAATACAAAATGTATTTGGTGGTTCATTCGTAAATGGAATGGATGTACTCGCCCAGGAATCAAGATTTGTATCAGAGCTCTCCTTTGGTTTCCGAAAGCAATTCTTCTCTTGCCGCCTAGTAGCCGGTCTTGAATTTCACATTGGATTGACCGATGGCCAGCTGTCACATCAAGATCCTCAAAATGAACTTTTCATCAATTATGAAAACTCTTTTCAAAACGGGAAAGGAATAATCATCGGCTACAGTCCTGGGAAAAGAAAAAACAACCTTTTGTTTTTCTACCTCAACGAAACTAAAAGAAAGTTTGACGTGGACATTCGTCAAATGGAATACCGGTTCAGTCAAACGGATAAACAGGGAATGCTTAAGTATGGAGTCGGTTTCGAAAAACAGCTCACAGACAAAATAAACTTGCGGGCTACTGTGGGGAAACTCAATGTAGATTTCGGAGAGTTACAAACAAACATTGATGTGGAAGACAAATTTGACTTCACTCTGGGTGCAACTTATAATTTTTGATAAGGCTGGAGGCAGTGTTTAAATAGTTAAGGCAGCTTCTATCGCTATATTTATAGCGATGAAACTGCTAAAACAACCTTACCCATTCTATTACCAAGGCAGTTCATTGCTGAAAATTTCTATCTATACGTTCACATTTATCACCCTTTTCTACTTCTCTTTTACTCCATTCCAAATCAACACTGATGAGCACAAATACGGATTCTTGACCGTTAGCATGATCCATGCGATCATTCCAAGCCTGGTTTTTCTTTTATCCGGTCTCATTTTCAAAATGATCGGCATAGACGATGAAAAATGGACCCTACAAAAGGAGCTATTGTTTCTCATTATTTTACTATTGGTGGTGGGTTTGGGTCAGTACTTGATAAGGGACCTCATTTATAATAAATGGGATAATTGGGCTGTTCAATTTCTGATTGAAGAAATTCGGAACACTTTCGCAATGGGAATCATCTTTTTTTCCATTTTAATTCCTGTTAATTACAACCGTCTCTACCGAACCTATCTGGCTCGTGCGGCAGATCTTACCAATCAGTTAGCGAATGATGAAAAAGTAGAGAACGATACGGTAAGAATCCAAACCCATGTTAAGTCTGATGATTTTGATTTAAATATTGAGCGGTTTCTTTTTGCCAAATCAGATGGTAATTACCTCGAGTTCTATTTCGAGGAAGATGAAACTAAACAGCTTAAACGAATTTCAATAAAGGAGTTAGCTAGCCAATTAGTGTCATATCCATTTATTTTCAAATCGCACAGGTCCTTTATTGTGAATCTAACCAAAGTGAAAAAAGTTGCTGGAAATGCGCAAGGTTATAAATTACAACTCAAAGGGTCTAAAGAATCAGCTCCAGTATCCAGGCAACTAATTCCGGAGTTTGAAAAAGCACTCAATCTGTTGACTTCAACATAAGGTATTTATGAAATTCTACGAATCCTCAGATATAGATCAAGCACTCGATTATCCATCTTTAATCGAGGCATTAAGAACAGGATTCGCAAAAGATTTTACCATCCCTCCTCGCTCCCATTTGGATTATGACAATCCAAAAGATGCGAATCAAAATACCATGTTGCTAATGCCGGCAGTCAGCTGTGGCAATGTTGCGGGAGTGAAAATCGTCAATGTTTCACTGAAAAATAGTCATCGGAACCTTCCCAGCATTCAGGGAATCTACTACTTATTGGATGCTGTCACCGGTGAGCCTTTGGCCATTTTTGATGCAAAAAGTTTGACCAATTGGCGAACCGCAGCAGCATCGGCTCTCGCTGCTGATATTCTTGCTTCGAAACAAGCAAATAGCCTCTTGATGATTGGAACAGGTGCCCTGGCACCATTCTTAATCGACGCCCATTCCAGTATTAGGCCAATAAAGAATCTCTTCATCTATGGTCGCACAAAAGAAAAAGCTGAGGCTCTTGCAGAATCCAAACAAAATCAATTTGAACAAGTCACAGTCGTAGATAAACCTGAAGATGCCATTCCGATGGTAGACATCATTAGTTCTGCCACCTTTAGTTCGGAACCTTTAGTTCTTGGCGATTTTCTAAAGGCAGGACAACACATAGACTTGGTTGGTGCATTTAGACCCACAAGCAGGGAATCCGACGATGAAGTAATCAAAAGGTCTCGACTCTTTGTGGACACATTAGAAATGGCACCAAAAGAATCAGGAGATATAGCTATTCCGTTAAAATCTGGACTAATATCTGCCTCGGATATTAAAGGGGATCTATTTCAACTTTGTAGAAACGAGATAGAAGGAAGAACTGAATCAAATGAAATCACACTTTTTAAATCTGTTGGTCATGCCCTTGAAGATCTGGTTGCTGCAGAATTGATCTACCAATCAACCTAACTCTACCTCCTCAGTAGCTTAAATCCAATCTCTCGTCCTAGTCCTTGATAGCCCGCCAGGTTAATCCAAAACCAGGCAAACTGTTCCATCAATTCGAATTTATCATTTCCTCCAACATCATAGCACTCTGCAAATCCTACATCTTTAGCCAGGCTGCCAGCAATTTCTTTTCCTTTGGTACTATCACCAGCCACAAACACATCAATTGAAATATCCTGATAAACCGGATCCTGCATGTTATTAAACCCGGTCGTGTTGAAACACTTAACCACATCGGTTGTTTCTGTATTGTCAAGAATTGCGTCTGCCGTATTCGAATAACCCACTGGTCCATTCTTCATGACAATGTTCATTGAATCAATGATGAGCTTGCCATTGGTATCACCTAATGACTTTGCAACATCAACAGCATGAACTGCTGGAGTCGCCAGCAAAATCACTTCTGATCTACTTACGGCTTCTTCTATTGTGTACGCTGAAATCCCCGATTTATCAAACGCTTCATTACCTTTGAAAT
>JANQST010000548.1 GCA_028279155.1 Cyclobacteriaceae bacterium | reverse complement strand
GCTTTTAATGGGGCTCGTGCATAGTGAATGGAGTGAGGAAGTGTTTGCCAGTTTCGTGTGTCGGCTTGTTCTGAGGCAAAGTTGAATGCGCTTACAAGAAACCCTAAGGTCTCACTTTCCTTTCTTGCCTTTTTTTCTATGGCTTTTTTAAGCGCGACCCGTAACAACCCTTTTCCCAATTCCTGGAGCATACGCTCGTTTAATGTCTTGAACGCAATGGCATTTATGTCCTCGGCTTTCTCCAAAGTGTAGTAGTTTCCATTGACCTCAATGTCTCCGTAGTTGAAATATGGTTCACGCTCAACATATTTTGGGAATGCCACTCTTGTACCACTTAGGTCATTGATACCAACATCATCATTGTTGTCAAAATCGTAGTAGAACGGAAAATTGAGACCGAGATCTTCATTTTGAAAAAACAATTGCCCCCCACCATCATCCAGCGTTACAAAACTGATGGACCATTGGTCTTTAATTGGTGCCAGGCCATTGTGCCAAAAGAAAACCAACTCTCCCCCCTCCGATGGCTCATGCGTATATTCATACCCAAATTTCTCTTTATACTGATCGAACTCTTCCGGAAATCCAGCCAGTTTAGCAGTCCGCATTAGATCATCTTTGAGCTGTTCCGGAACTGAAACTTCAAACATTGTTTGATACTCATTCTCGTAGATGTCAAGCGCATTGCGATACGCAATGAATGCATTATTAAAATCGCCGCTTGCATCATAAATAATACCCATCAGATTATGGATGAATGCATCTTTTTGATATTTGTTTTCAGAGGTGTATTTGTCTCCTAACTCATACAAGCGATTATTCAATCGTCTACATTCAACCAAAGCGTTATCATACTGCCCCATTTTAAGGTAGTTGAGTGACTTGTAATAAAGCAACATGAGATGCTCATGATCCTCACCCGGATACACTATTAGGTTAGGATTGAGAAAATAGGATCCAGCGAAATTCAGGTAATTTTTTCGATGGTCCTCACCGAAGATATAGGCTTGCTCCAGCCAGTTATTGCTTTCTTCATGGTTTCCCAAAAGATGAGAAACAACACCGCGATTAGCATAATAAAGGAAGCGTGTTTTGCTCCGCTCAATCTTCTTGTTTTGCTCTAATACATTCTGCGCAGCTTCTATGTTTCCATTTTCGAAATTCTTGTTGAACTCGTAATTGAATTCATAGTAGGAAGCACAACTTGATAGAATAAGTAAAAGGACGATATATAAATATCGATGAGGCATTTATGCTTAAATGGGATTAGGAATGTGGTAACAATAGTCGATAGCTTCAAGTACTATCGACTATTGGCTAATTTTTAATGAATTTTTTGATCTCCTTGTCACCCAACCAAACCTTTTCATTGGTTTCGATATTGGTAAGTTCAAGATTGACCTTATAATTCACCACTTTTTCTTTCTTATAAGAATCAGTGATCGCTGTGATTAGACCAAACATCATGAAATCGGCCCCTAACTCTTTACCCCATTTTGCCTGGGTTTCCGGAGAGGCATATTCGCCCTGGTCAGCTCTTTCTTCACGTAGCTTTTCACGAAACTCTGAGTTTGAAACTACACGAACGAACCCTGAATTAATGAATTGTCTTTCAATGTCTTTAATGAAGGTCTCTGCTTCGATGTGCTCAGAGCTTTTGTTCTGAACATAGCCAACGATGACCGTTGGTTTTTTGTCTTCCTTGAGTCTAAACTCACTGTGCCATGGACGGTTGGTTACATCCTGAATCATTTCTTCAGCAACCAACTTAGAATCAGTATCATTCCATCGGCCACTTAGATCGATTTGCTGATCCGGGCTTACTCTTGTCACCTGTCTGCTACAGCCAAATGCAAGTACGGCGGTA
>JANQST010000154.1 GCA_028279155.1 Cyclobacteriaceae bacterium | reverse complement strand
GTAAGTGCTGTATGAAAGCAAGCTCACATCCACCGTTATAACGTTATTTGTAAATAAACAAAAAATAACAAACCTCGGTGGGAATACTACCGAGGTTTTTTTATTCCATAAACCAAAAAAACAAAATGTCAGAAGTATTAAGTAAAGAATCAAAAGCAGATGTTCTTGAGCTACAAGACAAGATAGAACGATTCAAAAGAGGAGAAATTCCGGAAGAACGCTTTAAGGCATTCCGCCTTACCAGGGGAGTCTATGGGCAACGACAACCCGATGTACAAATGTTCAGGTTGAAATTGCCCTATGGTAAAATCTCTCCTGATCAGCTAAGAACGATAGCAGAGTTATCGGACAAGTACACGAACGGGAATCTTCATTTCACAACCCGACAGAACATCCAGTTGCATTACATTAAGCTGGTTGATACGCCAGAAATTTGGGAGGCTTTGGAGAGCTCTGGTTTGACTGCCCGTGAATCGTGTGGAAATACAGTTCGAAACATCACTGCTTCTCCTTTTGCAGGAATTGATCCGGAGGAACCATTTGATGTCTCGCCTTATGTTCAAACCGTTTTTGAATACTTCTTGAGAAATCCGGTTTGCCAGGAGATGGGAAGAAAGATCAAGATGGCTTTTTCTGCAAGTGAGCGGGATGCCGCCTTTACCTACATACATGACTTTGGATTTATTCCGAAGGTTGAAGATGGTATTCGAGGTTTCCGGGTGGTCGTCGGTGGCGGACTAGGTGCTCAACCGTTTGTAGCGCAGACTGCTTACAATTTCCTCCCCGCCGATCAAGTCATTCCATTTATAGAAGCTGGGTTAAGGGTGTTTGATCGTTATGGAGAGCGAGAAAAGAGACAAAAGGCTAGACTGAAATATTTGATCGAACCTAAAAAAGGACTTGGGTTGGATGAATTTCTTCGTTTGGTGGAAGTAGAAAGAACTGCGCTTCCATACAAAACATACGAGATTGAAACTATTGATAGGGAATATCAGCGACCTGTTCATTACAATGTTTCAACGATTAAGTTGTCTGACCAAAAAGCGTTTGAACAATGGCGTCAGACAAACACATTCAAGCAGAAACAGTCGGATTATTATGGGGTGACGGTCAGAATTCCATTGGGAAATATTTCCTCAGCGGTAGCAAAATCCTTAGCAGGTATTGCGGAAAACTATGCTTCCAATGACATCCGGATCACTGTTAATCAGGGAATTCTATTCAGGTTTGTTCCTGAGGAAAACCTCGAGTTTATCTATAGTGAACTCCACCTGCTAGGGTTACATCAGCCTGGATTTGATACATTGGCGGATGTCACGGCATGCCCTGGTACTGACACATGCAACTTAGCTGTAACTGACAGTACACGTATTTCTCTTGTGCTTGAAGATCTTGTCAGGGATGAATTTCCTCATCTCGTTGATGAGTCGAACATCAAGATCAAAATAAGTGGGTGCATGAACTCGTGTGGTCAGCACATGATTGCCAACATTGGATTTCATGGAAGCAGTATTAAATCAGATGGTAAGGTAGCCCCCGCGATGCAGGTAGTACTTGGGGGAGGAGTTGATCAGAAAGGAAAGGGTTTTATTGCTGAAAAGGTTATCAAAGTACCTACCAAACGTATTCCAGAGGTAGTACGGATTTTGTTGAATGAATATGAATCATCTGCTATTGATGGAGAATATTTCAACGACTTTTTCAAGCGAAAGGGAAAGATCTACTTCTATGATCAGCTGAAGCACTTAAGTGACAACAGCACGTTTGGAGATGAGGATTTTCAAGACTGGGGAAAACAGGTTGATTTCCTTCCAGAGATTGGAGTGGGTGAATGCGCTGGAGTAATGCTTGATTTGGTTGGAACTATTCTTCAGGATTCCGAAGATCATTTGTCAAAATCAAAGCAAGCATTGGTGGACCATGAATGGGCTAGTGCCATTTATTCAGCTTACAATTCCTTAGTGATTGGGGCTAAAGCGATTTTGCTGGGAGAAGATATACGGTGCAATACGCATAAGGGAATCATCAATGACTTCAATGAAAAGATCTATAGTGCAGGGCTTATAGGTCTAGATCAACCTTATGATGAGTTGGTTTTGCAAATCAATAAAAATGAGCCAACAGAGGCGTTTGCCTATTCCTATGTTGATCAAGCCAATTACTTTTTGAAAAAGATTGTCGAATTCAGAAAGTCGAAGCAATTGGTACTTAATGAGGATCAGGTTGTAGTTAGTAACCACTATAAAGCTTAGGCTCATGAGAACGTACCCAAAATTGACATTGGTAGGCGCCGGACCTGGAGATCCGGACCTGATCACAATTAAAGGTGTGAAGGTGCTGCAAAAAGCGAATGTTGTACTGTATGACGCATTGGTTGACCCAGCTCTTTTACAATATGCACCACAAGCAATTCATATTCCAGTAGGAAAACGAGCGGGTAAGGCGAGTGTATCTCAAACTACTATTAACCGCTTAATTGTTGAAAAGGCAAAGCAGCATGGGCATGTGGTTCGGTTGAAGGGTGGGGATCCATTTGTTTTTGCACGTGGATTTGAAGAGCTCAATTATGCACAAAGCTTTGGCCTTGAAACAGATGTTGTAATTGGAATAAGCAGTGTAATGCTTCCTGGCTATTACGGAATCCCGTTGACATGCCGAGGAGTAAATCAAAGCTTTACCGTGCTGACAGCAACTACCTCAGAGGGAGTGCTTAGTCAGGAAGTAATTCACGCATCGAAGTATGCTCCGACCGCAATCATTTTTATGGGTCTTCGAAAACTCCACTTAGTTGTGGATGCTTACCAGGAAGCTGGAAGGGGTGACTTGCCCGTGGCGATTGTGAGCAATGGCTCACTCGATCATGGAACGGTGGTAAAAGGCACTGTCGATGATATATTAGAAAAGGAGGAACAAGAAAAACCAGCAGCACCTGCTTTATTGGTATTCGGAGAAGGCGCATCGGAAGCGTTTGTAAAAAGCGAACATTCAAACCTTGAAATCCAGGAGATTGCATGAGCGGAAGTAATACCTTATTTCCCATTTTTCTAAAGCTGCAACAGCTTCAAACACTTATTGTGGGTGGCGGAAATGTTGGGTTGGAAAAATTACAGGCGTTATTGAAGAATGATCCGAATGCTCAGATCAAACTGATTGCTCCTGACATTTCCGATGAGATAAAAGCAATTGCCTCGGTTTCGACTTCAATTGAATTGATACATAGGAGATATGCAAAGGAAGATCTTGCATCTGCAGATGTTGCGATCCTTGCTACCGACAATCCTGCTCTACATTATCAAATCAGACAGGAGGCTTCCAGTCAAGGAGTTTTGTTGAATGTGGCAGATACACCTCATTTATGTGACTTCTATTTGGGTTCTACGGTGAAGCGAGGCAATCTAAAAGTAGGAATTAGTACCAACGGCCAGTCACCAACTTTTGCAAAACGATTCAGAGAAGTGCTTGAGGAAATTCTTCCAGAGGATACTGATCAGTTGTTAGGTAATCTGAAAAACATCCGGGATGAATTGAAAGGAGGTTTTTCAGAAAAAGTCAAAACCCTAAATCGATTAACCAAATCATTAGTGGATAAATAATGGAATTAATACAGAACATAAAGCTAGACGATTTAAACATTGAATATGAGTCACTTTCTGGGGTCGAACGAGTTGAACGTGTGTTTAACGAATTTGATCCTGAAAGAATATTGGTTACTTCATCATTTGGAGCTACCTCGGCTATTTTACTGCACATGGTAAGTAAAGTGGCTCCCGACCATCCAGTTTATTTTGTAGATACGGGCTACTTGTTTGAGGAAACCATTAGGTACAAAAACCAAATGGCGAATCAATTGGGCCTAAATGTAATTGATGCTTCCAGTCCCAAAAATCACCACACATTTACACGTCAAAATCAGTCCTGGAAGTATAATTCCGATTTGTGCTGCTTTATTAATAAAGTAGGACCAACAGACAAACTACGTGAAGGAAAAGATGTCTGGCTCTCTGGTTTGATGAAGTATCAAAATGCTAATCGGGAAAAATTGAGAATTTTCGAACCCCGTCAGGATTTGTTGAAATTTCATCCAATCATTGATATGACTGCCGAGGAGGTAGAGACCTATGCGAGCATTTATGAGTTGCCATTCAATCCACTGATCTACCAGGGTTATGGATCAATCGGATGTACACATTGTACCGCAAAAGGAGAGGGACGAGAAGGACGGTGGCTCAACAGTGCAAAAACCGAATGTGGTTTGCACTCCTAAGGAATCAATCATCAATCAACCTATTGAAATCAACTATTATGAAAGACAACAGTCGATTACGACATATTGCCAAAGCAATTACCTGGCGCATCATTGCTTCCGGAACAACATTTTTATTGGCGCTATTTTTCTTCGACGACCATCCAAATGCGTTGGAGAACGCGACAGGAATTGCGCTGGCAGAATCAGTATTGAAGATGTTATTCTATTATTTGCACGAAAGAATTTGGTACAAAACGAGGTTTGGAATAGTAAAAGAAGAAGCTTAGTTCTGAATGTGTGTGCGTCATAAGTCGGAAGGCGCAGCTTAAATCCAAATAACACCGATGTAAGATTTATTGCAAGGTTTTTAGTCATTAGTTGATTAGTTTGAGAGGTGAACACAGGCCTTTGAGAAACTTGCACCAATAATGATCGAAACGATATTATCTGACAGGGTTGTTTTATCTGAATCTTCTTCGACGGTTGGAGTTGCTGACAAAGTCAAACGTTTGCGAGCTGAAGGAAACGAAGTTTATGATTTTTCAGCAGGAAGAGCATTTGAACATTCGCCCTCTTACGTGATTGATGCTGCTACCAATGCTATGAAATCCGGAGATACCCATCAAACAGTTGGACAAGGCACAGTAGATTATAGAAATGCATGTGCAAGGAAGTTGGCAAGAGAAAATGGATTAGAAGCAAACCCAGATACTGAGATTGTGGCAACTATGGGTTGCAAACAGGGATTAGTTGTTTCGTTGCTTGCACTGCTAAACCTTGGGGATGAAGTGATCATTGAGGATCCATGCTTTGTAAGTTATATGCCAACCATTCACTATTTGGGGGGAGTGCCTGTTCCCGTTCCCTTGTTTTCCGAGAATAATTTCCGTTGGAAAAGTGAACAGCTAGAGGAGGTGATTTCTGATAAGACACGTGCCATTATTATGTGTACACCTCACAACCCAACTGGAGTAGTCCACACAACAGAAGACCTGGAGCAAGTAGCAAAAGTTGCGATTAAACACAACCTCACTGTGATAACTGACGAACCCTATGAGCGAATGACCTGGGGAGATCATCAGCATGTGAACCTGGCTACATTACCAGGAATGGCAGAGCGAACCATCACACTTATGAGCCTAACTAAAAGTTTTTCTATGGGAGGATGGAGATTAGGATTTGCGCATGCTAGTCCTCGGACTATAGAACAACTAACTAAACTACAGCAGCATTTGGTCACATGTGTGAGTTCCTTTGCACAAGCGGGTGGTGTTGTTGCATTTGGAGAAGAACCAAGAGAAGAAGTACTTGAATATTGGCGACAATGGGAAGAGAAGGTTGTTCATTTCACGACCCGGCTTAATGAAATTGAAGGGTTGAAATGCTATACTCCGGAAGGAGGCTTCTATGGCTGGATGGATATCACTGAATTGGATATAAGTTCGAAGCAGTTTTGCAATCAACTTTTGAAAGAAGACAATGTTGCATTAATACCCGGAGATACTTTTGGAAAACAGGGAGAAAATTATGTGCGTGTTACCTGTGTCAAATCCTGGGATGAAATAAATGGAGGATTGGAAAGAATCAATGGATTTGTACAAGGATTGTAAATTGTAATACCTGTTATGCTTAAACAATACTTTAAAATATCCTTTGCGACCCGGGTGCTAATCTGGATGTTAGTTGGAAGTTTGGTGGGCTTGACCTTTGGCAAGGAGGTTCTTTTCTTGAAACCAATTGGAGAGATTTTTTTACAACTGTTAATCATGTCAGCCATTCCGTTGGTTTTTTTCAATTTGGTCTCAGGAATTTCTTCAATTGGTAGTGTGGGATCTTTCGGAAAAGTAGGTGTTAAAGTATTTGTCTATTACCTTATTTCTACCTCGTTGGCGATAGTAGTTGGTATTGTGATCATGAGTTTAACCAAGTCAGGAGTAGGAATGGCGCTAAAAGGAGAAACGCCACCGGATATTGGACAAATGCCTGACCTTGGGGTAATACTTATGGAAATGGTTCCGACCAATGTTTTCAAATCTTTTGCTGAGGGCAATCTTATTCAAATTGTGGTTTTTGCGGTTCTGTTAGGCATTGTGGTTCTCTATCTTCCGGATGACAAGAAAGAATGGTTTCAATCAGGATTTGAGAAAATTGCTGACTTGATGCGAAGGTTAGTTGAACTTATTTTGAAAGCATCCCCACTTGGACTTGGAGCATTGATGGCTGCTACTTTTGGAGAATATGGGACAGGGATTGTTGGGTCACTTGCTGGATTTATTGGCAGTGTTTACTTAGGACTATTGATCATGGTGATCTTTTATATGGTGGTAGTAAGTGTTGTGGGTAGAATAAGGCCACATTGGTTCCTTAAGAAAACGGCGGCACTCTATGCCACTACTGCTGCCACCTGTAGCAGCCTTGCTAGCCTGGCGGTCTCATTAGAAATTGCAGAAAAGAAGCTGCAGCTTCCAAAAAAGATATTTTCCTTCACCTTGCCTTTGGGAGCTCAATTCAATAAGGACGGCACATCAATTATGCTGGCGGCTATTCTAATTTTCACGGCACAAGCCATTGGGATTGAATTTACCTTTCCGCAAATGGTGCAAATAGTTGTCGTAGGATTACTTATTTCGGAGGGCTCGGCTGGAACTCCTGGGGGTGGGCTGGTAGCAGCCATGCTTTTTGCTCAGGCGTTCAACTTACCACTAGAAATTGTTGCCGTTTTAGGTGGAATTTACCGATTGATAGATATGGGAAATACGACCGTAAATTGTATGGGCGACATGGTAGCAACAACGGTTGTTTCCAAACTTGAAAAGCAATGGGAACCCAATTATGAAACCGAAAATCAGGAAATATGATGAAAAAGATTTTGATACTATGCTTTCTCTTTTTTCTAATAAATGATATCAATGCACAAAATGCGGGTACGAAAGAAGACAGAGAGGCCCTATTCAATTACATCATCGAAAAAACACAAATCCGTGAAGCCTGGTCTCCAATCAAAGAAGAAAGGTTGAACTTCAATCCAATGGCAGATATGTTGGCATTGAAGGAGGAAGTGATCAATGCAGATACAAATGAAAAATTGTTCTATGCACTTACAAAACTAAGTGCCGCAAGGAGAGATCGACATCTGTCCGTCCGAGAGGTACAGGGAGGACTTAAGCTGCCTGAAATTAATCAAGGGACCGCTCCAGTGAGGTTCGATGTAGATTTCAGCAATAAAAATGCTCCATTTCTCTTTGTTGCTGATTTTGATAGGAACATCAAAGATCATTCATCTAAAATACCAGCTATTGGTGATCGGTTGTTAAGGATAAATGGAGAAAACATAAATGCTTATTTGGACAGAACAAAAGTTTATATCCGCCATTCGACAAATGAGAATTTCATAAAAAATATGGCTCAGCGTCTGACCGTCAAAAACAGAGACTTGCCACCAGCATTTTTTAAAGAAAAAATCACTTTAACATTAAAGCCGAAAAAGGGGAGAGAATACTCAGTTACGCTTCCATACCTTAAAGAAGTTGATTGGAAGCATGGAGTGTTTATAAAGGATTATCCAGGGTATGAAAAGGAGACCTCTTTTAATTACGAGAGTTTTGAACTCTATAAGCCAAGGGATCCTACCAACAAAACACTTGTTCTTTGGTGGTATGGTTTCAGAGGAGACCTTCCGGAAGCATCAGATGGACTGGTAAAATGGGCTGAGGAAAACAATGCTTTGAATTATGACCTAATCATTGATGCTATTGATGCGCGAGGAGGAAGTCAGGGAGCTTACGCCCTTGCGAGACTTAGTCCTAAACCCTTCAAGACGACTGGAGGAAACCTGAAATTGAGTGACATTACTTACGATTTTATTGCCCGATACACCGATCGATATGTGAAAAGACAAGCCCAGATGGACCACGATAGCAGGGAGACAGAGGATGATGGATCATATGCCATCGAATGGTTAAACGGGCCGGTACTGAAGGGACTCGCAGCTGGACAAGCATATAGCAATAATACTCCATTCAAGTGCGCTCATCTTCCTTACTATTCAGATTGGATCATGCAACCTGCAGAAAAACACTTCACCGGAAGAATGGTAGTAATGTTTGGCCCGCGAGGAGGGTCACACCTTACTCAATTTGCTGCTATGATCAATGATAACAACCTTGGACACACCATAGGTATGCAAGACGGAGGATATAGCAACACCTGGGAATGGACAGAGGTATTGAAATTCCCCGGAACAGATACACCTGTCGCTAGCTTCATGTGGGATATTGGTCATACAATTCGTCCTAATGGTCAGATCGCGGAAGGAAATCCATCACAAATTGACGAATACATTCCAGTTACCAGAGATAACTATCTCACATACAAACGAATGCTTTTGGACAAGGCATTGAAACACTTACAAAGCACTCCTGAAAATGTTAATTTGATGGACAAATAGAGAAAGTTCCCTAAAAATATGTCGAGCAAGAAAGTAGAAATTCCACCAGTAAACGGTCATTATAGTCAAGCAGTGTCCTTTAATGACCTGGTTTTTATTTCTGGCCAATTGCCGATTGTAGATGGAATATTGCCGACTACTTTTTCAGAGGAAGTAAAATGTGTTCTTGAAAAGCTCGATAATATTCTAGAGGCAAGCGGTTGTACTAAAAGAGATGTTATTCAGGTTCGAGTCTACCTTGTTGGAATTGAAAGATGGGATGAAGTAAACGAAATATACGCTAAGTTTTTTGGTGGGATCAAACCTGCCCGAGCCATCGTACCAGTTCCTGAACTTCACTTTGGATGCTCTATTGAAATTGAAGCAATTGCAAGAAAAAACTCTGATGAACCCATTCGATTTAGTTGAATTTCGAATCCATGAAGTCGTTTAATCTTCAAGATTTCTTGTTCGAAAAATCCTTTTGTCATAATAAGGACGTATATAAATCAAGAGGCCATTTTTCATCGGTTAAAAAACTTGTTTGGTAGAAATATGGACTCCACAAAATTCTTATTAACTTAGGTTTGAAGCCAAATAGTATGAGCAAATTCACCTGCCTGATAATTGAAGATGACAAAGCTTTCGCTGATATTCTGGAAAGCATTGCTACAAAGGTTCCAGAAGTGGAAGTAATAGGCGTGTGCGACAATACAGTAGATGCTGCAAAGAGGTTAGAATTGGATAAACCCGATATTCTGTTGCTGGATGTAAATATTTCCGGTTTAGAGGGTCCTGAAATTCTGGAAATGACTGATCATAAACCTAGGACAATTGTAATTACGAGCCACGGGGAAGAGGTGATGGAAAATTATGATATTGAGTTTGTTGAGTTCATTCAAAAACCACTCAGAAGCGCCGATCAGTTGGTTAATGCAATTTATGAGTGCATTAATGCGGCCTGATATTCGCGGATCGATAATTAACATATGGCTTCAAATCCGATTAGTCGTATTCTAAAAATAGGCCTTCAAAATACGGTACCGATTTTACAGTACCGTCAGATCCTTATCACAAATTATCTTACATTTTTCTGTATCACAGGTGCTTTGTTTATGGGGTTAGTGACCGTTTTTGCTGAACTCTACGCAGTTGCTCTTACCTGCCTGATTGGATCATTTTTTTTTCTGGTTGTTTTTTACCTGAATCACAACAGATATTATAAAGCAGGAAGTCTGTATTTCATTATACTATCAAACATAATGCTGTTGGTCTTATCTACTATTTCAATAGTGACCCAACAGGAATCCGGGATTGAATACATTTATTTTCCATTAATGGCCGTTCCTCTGTTGCTACTTGAGGGGAATGTTAAGAATTATAGTTATTGGCTGACGTTTTTGCTTTTAATTGGCGTTAAGGTCAGTAGGATCGAATATTCAGAAAGCGAATACGACACGGAATTCCTGATCATTACATTGAACCTGCTTTTTGCTTCATGGTTTCTTTTTCTGTTCCTCAATTTTTTCAAGAGGATATTACTTCGAGCAGTTGAAAAAACCAATGAGCATGAAAAGACGCTTTACTCGCTTTTGGATAATGTGCCTGTTTACATGGCATTAGTTGATAAGAATGGTAATTACAAAATTGCCAACCACCACTATTCCGATCTGTTTGGATTGGAAAAAGATGAGATCATTGGCAAAAAGAGAACGAAGATTCTGCCAGACAACATGCTTGAAACACATCAGGGTAACTTTGAAAAAGCACTCAAGGGTGAATCAATTTCATTCCTCGAAAGGGATACCTTGCCATCCGGTAAAACGATGTATTCCAGGGGAACCTATGTACCCGTGCGGAATGAAAACGGAGATGTTGAGGCAATCAGTATTTATGTTGATGATGTTTCAGAGTTAGTTGAAGCGCAAGAATCGCTTAAAAGAGCGAGCGAGACCAAGGACAAGCTTTTCTCAATCATTGCCCATGATATCAGAAGCCCGCTCAATCTCTTTCAAAGCCTTTTGAACATCAGTGATGATAAAGCCATCCCAAAAGATCAATTCATTCGATATCAGGGTGAGTTGAAAGATCGATTGGCATCACTTCGTGAACGATTGGATGAGCTACTTGACTGGGCAAGGATGCAAATGGGAGGAATAAATGCCTACCCTTGTGAGGTAGACGCCAATGAAGTTGTTAAGGAAAATGCCGATTTATTTAAAACCTTAATTGAGGGGAAGGGGATCAATTTTAAAATGAAACTTTATTGTGAAATTGATGGGTGGATGGATGAAAATCACTTACAGGTGGCAGTGCGAAACTTGCTGCACAATGCGCTTAAGTACACTGAATCGGGTGGTGATGTGACTGCAGAAACTTCTCAAGACGATGATTCGGTCCTGATAGAGATCATGGATACGGGAGCTGGAATGTCACAAGAAGTAGTAGATTCTATTTTAAATAAGGAAATTCAAAAATCATCCGTTGGTACAAGCGGAGAAGTAGGTACTGGTTTGGGGTTGAGTCTTAGCCTGGGATTGTTAGAAAAGAACGGATGTATTGTTGCTTTGGAAAGTGAAGAAGGGAAAGGGTCAACCTTTAGAATCTGGATTCCAAAGTCAGATATAAATGATCCGGTAGACATAGATTAGTCTGTTGCTACCGGATCATTTGGTAAGGATCTTATCTAAATTAGATAATGATAAGAACTAGGATAATGATAATGATTGCTCCAATGGAGATGCTTACTTTATCATCAAGACCTTCAGCTTTTAGTTCTTTCTTAATGGTTTTCAGTTCTTTCTTGATGGCTTTTTTCTCTGTTCTGTCCATCTCTTTGAAGTCCATTGCCTTTATTTCATTTACTCTGTCCAAAAGCTCAGTAGCTCGTTGACTGGTTGTTTCCGTTGGCTTAGTATTGTTAGTATCCGAAGCAGCTGCCCCGAAGGATAATAGCACAAACAGTGCAAGGATTGAAATTTTTGCTTTCATATTTGGAAATTGTTTAGTCTGTTCAAGTAAATAAAATTCTGGCTATAAAAAAAATAATATTCCATCACAGGACCTTAATGGAAGTAATCTCCACTGTTTCCGTTAGTTGTTGCCCGTTTGACTCCATATTCTGAATTTTTCTCACAACATCCATCCCTTGAACTACCTGACCGAAAGCAGCGAAACCCTGACCATCTGGATTTCTTTTTCCGCCAAAATCCAATTCCGGTTGATCACCAATACATATAAATATTTCAGAACTGGCAGAACCTGGTTTGGACCTGGCCATCGATATTGTTCCATCCTGGTGAAGGATCCCGGTTTGATCCGTTGTTTCATGCGCAATTGGAGGGTAAGGTCGCTTAGAACCAAAACCTAGCCCACCTTGTATCACTTCGATCTTCACCTCATTGTTTGGTTGATTATCCATTCGAACAACACGGTAGAAATGAGCACTATCGTATTGATCATTTTGAATGTATCTAATGAAGTTATCGCTTGTAATAGGTGCTTTATCCGTATAGAGTTCCGCTATAATAATTCCAAGCTCAGTTTGCATTTCAATCTTTACGGTCTGGGCATTTAGACCAAGAGTAAGCTGCAAGCTGATATAGACTATAAAATATTTCATCTTCCTTGAATAGATTGTCAAATCTCATTTTCAATTTAAATAATTTTAAAGGATGCAGCCATTAATTATTGACCTCCACTGTGATCTATTATGCTATTTAGAAGGCGAACCACATGCACATCCCTATGCCAGGGAAGAAATAGGTTGTTCTATCCCTTCGTTGAAAGCCGGAAATGTAGGCTTACAGGTATTAGCCATGTATACAGCTACTGAAAAAGGTAGTGTCACATCAGCCATAAACCAAAGTCGAATTTTTAAGAAATTGCTTACAGAGAATTCCGATGACTTTACGTTGGCCAATGAAGCTGGAGATATCGATGAACTTTCCAATGAAAAAATTGGGATAGTAGCTGCTATTGAAAATGCATCAGGGTTTTGTGAAGAAAGTGACGATTTAGATACAGGATTTAAAAACCTTGAGGAAATTATATCAAACACATCCAGAATATTATACATCACCATGACGCATCATATGGAAAATAGGTTTGGTGGCGGGAATTATAGTGATGCGGGACTGAAAGATGATGGAAAAGTGCTTCTTGAGTATTTGAATGGAAGAAAAATAGCCATTGATTTTTCACATACCAGCGATGCATTGGCAAATGGTATATTAGATCATATCGACAAAATGGGGTTGGATATTCCGGTGTTGGCAAGTCATTCAAATTTTCGAGAAATTTTTGAACACCCAAGAAATTTGCCCGATGAGATTGCAAAAGAACTCATTCGCAGAGGAGGACTAATTGGGATGAATTTTGTTCGTGCTTTTGTTCACAATGACAACCCGGACGTACTTTATGACCATATAGATTATGGTTTTTCTTTAGGTGCAGAGAAAGCCATTTCTTTTGGTGCAGATTTTTTTCATGCAGGCAGCCATCCTGACCCAACGCGAATCCCATTTTTTCATAAAGAACACGAAAGTGCCGATCGCTATCCGGATATCATTGATGAACTGTCGAAGAGATTGACTACTGAACAAGTTGAAAAGATGGCCAATGGGAATGTTCTTAATTACCTAAAAAGGATTTGGAGTTAAGTGCGATCATTCTATAATCAAGAAGAATTTTAAGTAGCTTCACTTAGCTAGTAGCCTAAGGAAGCATGAAACTTCAAATTCGAAAACGACCAACCAACCTTAACTGGCCTTTGCTTAGCATTCTTTTTGTTACACTTTTCATTGAGTGTAGCCCTTCCAAATTGAAGCAAGATTTCAATGAAGAAGGAGCATTTCTTGTGTATCGAAGGCAATCGCTAATAGGTAAGGAAACTTATTCTATTTCAACCAATAATAATTCTATTATTGTCAATTCTCTTCAAGGTGAAAACGAACGAGGACGAATAACAGGAGTTCAGGCGGTATTACATCTAGATAGAGATCTGAATCCTTCCTACTATGTGAACCGCAGAATCGCCAATGAAGACACCACTAATATTTTGCGAGTAGAAGTTGTTAAGGATAGTGTTTCTGTTTGGGAAAAGAGATTTGATGTAGTTACAACAGCTCGTTCTTCCAATTTTTTCCCCTTACATAGCAACATTCCTGCAGCAATGGAAATGATGCTCTATCACTACTATTTTAGGAAAGGCGAAACAACCATTCCAACCTTGCCAAGAGGAGAGATTTCGATCACGAAAACAGGACAAGATGAGGTAGAAGTCAATGGAAAAAAGGAGTTGTTGGATCGCTATGTTGTTGAAGGAATTAACTGGGGTGGTCGAACGATTTGGTTGGATCAATCTAAAAACCTTGTCGCACTGGTAAAAGCGAATACACAAATCAGGGAATTGATCAAGAAAGGATACGAAGAGGCTTTACCAACTTTTATTGCGGGAAATGTGATGGAGCAAATGAATGCCCTTTCAAAATACACGCAGGATCTCAAACAAGAACAAGCTGAAATTACTGCGTTGGTTGGCGGTGATATTGTCGATGGATTGAGTGATGACACAAAAAAAGGTATGACATTACTCATAGAAAATGGTCGAATCAAAACCATTGGAAAGAGCTCAGAAGTTGTGATTCCAAGCGATGCGACTGTGATTGATGTCAGTGGGAAAACGTTGATGCCAGGGCTATGGGATATGCATGCCCATTCAAATCAGGTGCAATGGGCACCGGCTTACCTTGCTGGTGGAATTACCACGATTCGGGATAACGGCAATGAAATTGAGTTTGCCACTGCTTTTCGAGATGCCATTGCGAAAGAAGGGGCTATAGGTCCAGATATCTTACTTGCAGGGATGACAGACGGAGCTGGTATTAGAGGAAATGGAATCATACGGGCAACAACCCCACAAGAAGCACGCGAGGTAGTAGCAATGTATCATGAGAAAGGATACAAGCAAATCAAAATCTACACATCTGTTGAGTCAGAAGTTGTTACAGCATTGGCTGAAGAGGCGCACAAAAGAGGAATCACAGCTACAGGACACGTCCCAACTGCAGTAGGGAACGCAGTAGAAGCAGTAGAAAGAGGGATGGATCATCTGAGTCATAGCGGGCTATTTATGTCTGTACTTATTCCTGATAAAAGTATTGCTGAGCTTGGCCGAGATTTTCTTAACAAAACATCGATCAGCAAAGCACAAGTAGCGCGTGCAACAGATTTTTTCTTGGAACATAAAACGGTCTTAGATCCCACCATTGCATTAAATATCGTAAGGGGCTTGCCTCGAGGCACTCCAGTTGAGACGGTTGAGCCTGATGTAGGAAAAATTGCCTACGAGCTGTGGGAAGGAAAGCGATTCCGTGCTGGATTGAGGCCAGGAAGAGCAGAATTAGCTAAAGCAGGATATTCGAGAACAATGAAAATAATTGGTGAATTTTTTCGAGCAGGTGTCCCTATTGTAGCAGGCACCGATAACGTTGTTCCTGTTTATAGTCTTTATCTTGAAATAGAATCTTATCAGAAATTGGCAGGTTTGACTCCACGAGAAGCAATAAAAACTGCTACGATCATCCCGGCTAAGGCAATGGGATTGGACAAAGAAACAGGTACGCTGGAAATAGGCAAAGAAGCTGATATTGCCATTTTAAACAAAAACCCTTTAGATAACATTGAGAACTTAAGAACCGTGTCCGCGGTAGTCACTAATGGCAACTATTATGAAAGTGATCCACTTTGGGTAGCTGCAGACTTCAAGCCTCGTAAGGAGTTCGAATAACCTCTCAATCCGGATATGAACTTTAACATTACACTCTGGTCACTATTTCTTCTATTTGGATGTTTTCAGGCAATTGTATTGGCTTTTGTATTTGCATTTCAGACGAGCAAAGCCCGAAAGGCCAATGGCATAATGACACTGTTGATGTTAATATTTGCAGTCATTTTGTTTGATCACAGCCTTAGACTTTCAGCGCTTTACGAAAGCATTCCCTGGGGCCTGTACATCAGTGACGCACTATGGTATCTTATTGCTCCTTTGCTATGGTTTTATTTGAAGTTTAGAGTTGAGGGTGTCAGATTTCGAATGATAGACTTTCTTCATGTCATCCCATTTCTATTCTTTGCATACGTTTACCGCTACCTTCCTTTTGCGCCAAATGAACTGAAAATAGCGGTACTTGAAAATTACTTGGCGAATGATTCCACGTTTCCATTTATCATCAAACTGTTCATTCTGATAATGATGATCCAGATGCTCTCCTATCTTTTGAGTTCATTGATCTTTTTACATCGATTAAGAAAAAAATATAAGGAAACAAATTCGGACAACGAAATTGGAGAGATAGGTTTGCTCCAGGGAATAATTTTCACTTTTACTGCCTATTTTCTTTTTGAATTCTCATTTTCAACATTCAGAAATTTCAACAACATTCAAAACAAATTCATTGAAAATTGGTCACTTGTAGTTTGGACATTTTTCTTAATGATCTTATCATATGTAATCGCAAGCTATAAAGGCAAAGTGTTTGAAATTATTCGGTGGAGTAAGCAAAAGTATGAAGGACTGGATTTTGATGTATTCAAGGTTAATTTGCTGAAATTCATGAATGAAACTTCACCATTCT
>JANQST010000146.1 GCA_028279155.1 Cyclobacteriaceae bacterium | reverse complement strand
ATGATATCTTCTTTTTCACATCCAATCAAATCGATAATTTGATCTGAAACCTCATCTGGCATGGCACCAGGCAAGTCAATTTTGTTAAGCACTGGAATTACTTCCAGGTCATGCTCCAGTGCAAGGTAAAGATTGGAAATTGTCTGAGCTTCGATTCCTTGAGATGCATCCACAACCAAGAGTGCTCCTTCACAGGCGGCAATAGATCTCGAAACTTCATATGAGAAATCAACGTGACCGGGAGTATCGATTAGGTTGAGCGTATATTCCTCTCCATCATATTGATAATCCATCTGGATCGCATGGCTCTTGATGGTGATTCCACGTTCGCGCTCCAGGTCCATATCATCTAGCAGCTGCGCCTGCATATCTCTCGATGAAACTGTTTTCGTACTTTCAAGAAGTCGATCTGCAAGCGTACTCTTCCCATGATCAATGTGCGCGATGATGCAGAAGTTTCTAATATTTTTCATAGTATCTGTCTATGGCTTATGCCTTGACTCTCATTCAAATCAAAAAAATCGAGGCGCAAAGATAACTTGATTGGTTGTTTGATTTAGTCGATTGTAGATTAAATCGATTCAAAGATTGACTATCCTATTGCTTGTTTTTGGAGTCTATAACAATAGTAACTGGTCCATCATTAACGAGCGATATTTTCATGTCTGCTCCAAATTCTCCGGTCCTCACTTCGCTGGAGATTTCTTTTTGAATAGAATTGATGAAAGACTTATAAAGCGGGATTGCTACATCTGGTTTAGAAGCCTTAATGTAAGATGGTCGATTCCCCTTTTTTGTACTGGCCTGCAGTGTGAACTGGCTGACAACTAAAAGCTCACCATCAACATCGATTAAGCTTTTGTTCATGACTCCTTGATCATCGCCGAAGATTCTTAGATTCGCAATTTTTCTTGATAGCCAATCAATGTCTGATTGATCGTCAGCATCTTCAATTCCAATCAAAACCAGAAGGCCATATCCAATTTCAGACTTTATGACACCTTCAATTGTAACGGAAGCAGTACCAACTCGCTGAATGACAGCTACCATGCATAGATCATTTTTAGCATGTCATTTGGCTTATACCTCTTGACACCTGGTTCGTTTTTCTTCGAAACCATATACATGGATTCTGCGACCTCATCACCACGAATAGACCAAAGTCTTTTTTTAGTACCAACAACAAAGAATGATAGTATCGCACTTAAGAACTTGCCAATCTCTTCCATCAATCTAAACTCATCTCTATATCCCAGAAGTAAAGAGGGCTGGAAAATGCTTAATGACTTCATGTTCAAGGCTATCAATGCTTCTTCAAGCTTGCCTTTGGTTTCATTATAAAAAAGAGGAGATTCTGCATTCGCTCCCAGGGATGTGACCATCAAGAATTGCACAAAATTGGGTTGATCCATTGTCAGCTTGGCAAGCTGAATTGGATAATCATAATCTATTTTCAAAAAGTTCTCCTTTGACCCTGCCTTTTTTCGGGTTGTCCCAATCGTGCAATAGATGTCATGGGCATTCATCTGATCTTTGTAATCCTTCAATCGATCAAAATCTTCAATCAAAACAATTTTTAATCGATTGTCTTTGATTGCAAGTTCACGTCTGGTTAGAACTATAATTTCTTCATAAGAATCTTTCTCAAGAAGATGTCTTACCAATGCTTTTCCAACCAAGCCGGTTGCCCCTACTATTAGTGCCTTCTTTGCTGACATGTTTTAATTAGTGTAAAAGTGGCTGCAATATATTCTAAACAACCTAATGGCATCATTCACCAATCGAAAATATTCGATAGGTGCAACCACACTTAGCATTAAAAAATTTCCTGTATTTCTTCTTTAATGAATTTGATTGCCTGTTTAGGAGTATCCATTTCCTCTCCGGCTCCATTTTCCAAAACAGCCCTGGCAAGATCAATTCCTTTGGCTTTTTTGTCCAATCCATTGGTAGATGAATTAATGAGAGAGATGGTTTGCTCTACAGCAGTCATGACGTAAGTCCAGGCGCTGTCAGACATATAGAGTTGTTGAGATAGATTGTGATTAACTTCATTTCGAATTTCATGAATTAAGATTTGTTGAAATTCTTCTGCTGAATAATCAGAATTACCCAATCTTGAAAGCAGATTACTAGGTGTAATTCGTTCAAGAAGTAAGATCACTCGTTCATAAGCCTGCAATCGTATTGGAACGACTGTTTCCTGAGATTTTTGCCTGGTATTAAATGCAATCTCGTCCAACTGCTTTTGCAAAAATGATCGTACCAGCAAATAGGCAACATACAATACTATTACTGCTGGTAGCGTAATTTTTAAAAGCTCGTAAACCATTTCCATAAAAAGAAGTGTTAAAGATTGATGAACGTCAAAAATAATACTTTTGATATATGAATTCGCCGGTAGAAATAACGGATGCTGCCCTAAAAGAGATTAGAAACATTCTCAAGAACAAAGGCATTCCTGCGGAATATGGATTGAGAGTGGGCGTACGTGGCGCTGGGTGTGGTGTTGCTTTCAAATTGGGCTTTGATAAAAAGAAGGAAACGGACGATGAATATTTTGTTGAGGATGTTCAAGTTCTCATTCAGAAGAAAGAAATGATGTTTCTTGTGGGAAAAAGAATCGAATTCTATGATGAAAGTGACGGAAGGGGTTTTGTTTTCGTTTGATTTTCATTTTAGGATTAATTCCAGTTTTTATTGACATTTACAATAGATAAATACCTCGCCAGTATTTAAACACTCGCCCTAATGAAGTATTGTAAGACTATCTTTTTATGTGCTTGCTTAAACTTTGCGTTTAGCCTTTCCGCCCAAACCTGGCTTTCTGGATTTCAGAACAGAAAGCAAATAACTCTGAATGGAGCCGATATAAGTGGCAATCACACAAATTTTCCCATCCTATTTCAATTGGCTTCTGATGCGGATCTAGCAGCAGACGCCCGTACAGACGGGTATGACATTGCATTCTCCGATAGTGATGGTGGCACTCAACTAAATCATGAACTGATCTCTTATACGAGTGGAACCGGGGCAATCACGGCTTACGTACAGGTCGACTTGATGAATGCCACCAATAAGACGATCTACATGTATTACGGAAATGACAATATCACAACGGATCAGTCCACAGCAAGTACATGGGATTCCAATTTCCAGGCAGTTTTGCATCTTCAGGAATCCGGAGGTGGAACTGATAATGAGTTCATTGATTCTTCAGTTAATGGTGTTCATGGAACCGGGGGCGGTTTAGCAGGAGCGGGTGCGGCAGGGTCTACTCCAACACAGACGACAGGCAAATTTGGTTTTGCTCAAGATTTTGATGGAACGGATGATCGCATTCGCCTTCAGGCAATCAATGATAATACATGGACATCTTTTACAATTCAGGTTTGGGTTAATCCTGATGATACTGGAGATGACCGGGTTTTTGGCAAATGCTGGGGAACAGGTGCAGATGACGAAACGTGGCTCTTACGCCAAACAGGAGGCAATATCGGAAGTCGAACAAACGTAAATAATGGAGGAGCAGATAATGACTTGACACTTGATGATGATGGAGCCCCAATTGCGTACAATACAGGAACATGGTATTTAGCTGCTTACACCTGGGATGCTTCAGACAATACCGCAAGGGTCTATTTGAATGGGACTCAGGTGAACTCCGGTGGCCTCACAGGAGACAATCTTACACTGAATGCAGAAGCATCTGAAACAGATAATGCAACGATTGGGAATATACCTGGTGGGGGAAGGGATTTCAACGGTCAAATTCAGGAAGCCAGAGTATCAGATATTGCGAGATCAGCTAACTGGTTGTTGACTCAATTCAATATTGAAGATGATCCGTCCGGATTTATTTCTATGGTAGCAAGCGAAGAATCCATCACTCCTATAAATGGCGGAACAGCTACCGCAGCTTCAAGTGAAATATTTTCTGGGAACAGCACTTCAATTCTTCTATCAGGATTTACTGCATCAGGAACAACTCTCCAATGGCAATCCTCAACAGATGGGACTTCATTCTCAGATGTTGCAGGCGGAAGTGGTGTAAATTCCTTGAATTACAATACCGCAACACTAAGTGCAGACACCTACTTCAGATGCATCGTTGACAATGGATCGGAATCCGTTGCTTCCTCTGTGGCATTGGTAACAATTAAGGAAGAATTTTCA
>JANQST010000134.1 GCA_028279155.1 Cyclobacteriaceae bacterium | reverse complement strand
AGAGGCACAGGGACTTAAGATGTTCCACATTCAAGATGTAGATTTCAGAAGTCACCATTTACTTTTTTCTGATGGTTTGGTTGCATTGAAAAACTGGTCTGATCTAAACGCTGACCATACGCCCATTTTCGTTTTGATCAATGCAAAGGATACTGAAATTCCGCTAACAATAAACCCTCTACCCTTTGACGCGGATGCCTTAGGGTCAATAGATGTTGAAATAAGAAGTGTTTTTAGTGATGAACAGCTGATCACCCCTGATCAAGTCAGAGGTGAATCGACCACTTTAGAACAAGCGGTCCTGTCGAAGGGCTGGCCGGAACTCGAGCAATCGAGAGGTAAAATATTGTTCGTCCTTGATGAGAACAGCACCAAGACAGACTTGTACCTTACTAAATTCCCGGAACTTCAAAACGCGGTAATGTTTGTAGACCGTCCGGAAGGAAATCCGGAGGCAGGCTTCAGAATTATCAATGATCCTATCAGCAATTTTGACCAAATCCAGTCTTTAGTTAGTATGGGGTATATGGTTAGGACAAGAGCCGATTCAGAGACTGTCGAAGCTCGTTCTAACAGTACGGAACGGTTTGAAAAGGCAAAATCTTCAGGAGCACAAATTATTTCTACCGATTATTACTTACCGTCAACACTATTTCCCTCTGACTATCAAGTAATTTTTGAAGACGGTACATACGAGCGAATTAATAATTAAGTTATTCTCATTTTCATGATAATTTTAAGACCTAAGTACAACGAACAAATGGTATAAAGTGCAGTTAGATCTCTGGTCCATTCTTATCATCGTCTTTGTTTTTCATGGGCTGTTTTTGCTTTCGTCCATTTTGTTCACTGATCAAAGAAGAAACCGAAAGGAAAACCGCTATTTATCGCTGATGGTCATTGTCTTGATCTGGTATTTAGTTGAATTCCTGTTTATCCGCAGCAGGATTGATATTGGCCTTGATATTTTTTACGGTACTCGATATGGGTCATGGTTTTTGTTTGGACCTCTAGCTTATTTCTACTTTAAATCAATTACAAAATCCGATTGGCGATTAGCTAAAGTAGAACTACTCCACTTTCTTCCGTTTGTTGCTTTCGGAATCCTTATTCCCCTAATCCTTAGAGATGTGCTAAACCATCGCCAAGTTGATTACGGAATGCTTTCCGTCTTCGACCATCGAGAGAAGATCATAACTCCTCTTCAGTATGTGTACTCCTTTGTATTCATCGTTCAATTTGTTCACCTGGGTTTCTATCTTTTTAAAAACCTGGGTTTAATCAATTCATACACCCTGGCCTTAAGCGCGCAATATTCGAACATCAATGGAAATGTGAAATGGTTAAAGATCTTCAATATCTCGTTTCTTGTTATCCTGTTTTTCGTCGCAATCTTCCTGTATATCTTATTAGTTACAGATATCTATCGTAGATACCTGGACTACATTTACGTATTACCTGTAGGATCTCTTTTTTACATCATCAGCTACTACTTCCTAAACACCGACTGGAAAGTAACGGCAAATGGTCATGGTGTGAAGTATGCAAAAAGCACACTAGACCAGGACAGCATAGCTTCTTATGTTGATAGGCTTAATCAACTGATGAAAACTCAGAAAGTCTACCTTGACAAGGAGCTCAGGTTGACAGATTTGGCTGAAAAAATGGAGCTGAACGCTCATCACTTATCCCAGCTGATCAACCAACATTTTAACTTGTCCTTTTTCGACTTTGTTAACAAACACCGTGTTGGAGAAGCCAAAACAATCATTGAAAATAATCCTGATTTTACCATGTTACAGGTAGCTTTTGATGCAGGATTTAACAACAAGACTTCCTTTGTAAATGCATTCAAGAAGTTCGAAAAAACTACGCCATCAATATTCAGAGAAAACCTGACATTGGTTTGATTTTTGAAAAACAAGGCAATCCCTATAAGGATTGTCGATAGTGTTTATCCTCCCTACTAGTTTGTCATCTTTTAGCATTTAAAAAATCTTAAGATGAAAATTAGACTATTATTAATTCTAGCAACTGCATTCTTTGCAGGACAATCAATTGCACAGAAATACATCATTGATCCCGGACATAGTTCCGTACAAATCCAGGTAGAAAGGTTTGGAGTGGTGGATGTTGTTGGAAGGTTTAAGGATGTCAGTGGAAGCATCAACTACGATGCGGGAGATAATTCGAAGACCACAGCAGATGCTGTTATAAAAGTAGATAGCTATGACGCTAACAATACCGGAGGCGAAGATGCAGTGAAGAGTAAAGCATTTCTGGATGCAGCAACGTATCCGGAGATCTCCTTCAAGAGCAAAAGCGTTTCCTCAAATGGAGGTGCAAATGTCTTGATAGGAGATTTAACCATTCATGGAGTCACCAAAGAAGTACAATTACCTTTTACAATAAAAGGTCCGCTGCTCGATCTACCTACGCGTAAACAATCGATAGCAGCAAATGCATCACTTATGATCAATCGACAGGACTATGGGATAGCATTTGACCGTTCTCTTCCGAATGGAATCAAGATCGTAAGTGATGATGTAAAGATAACATTGGTCATTCTGGCCATTGCAGAGTAGGTGCTATCAGGTATTCCTTTTTCATACTTCTTTCGGTCACACAACTAATACATTGTGAGGCTCAGATCAGAACTTTTGAGATAGATCTTGAAAGTTCTGATCTTTCTTTTAATGTCTCGCATTTAGGTTTCTTGACAGTAGATGGAACCTTTGAATTATTCTCAGGGGAAAGCACAATGCAGGAAGATTCCATTGTATCTCTTGCTGGTCAAGTCAGCGTAAGTAGTATCCAGACTGGAGACAAATCACGTGATGGTTCGCTGAAAAGCGATGCGTATCTTGATCTTGCCAACTATCCGTATATCACTTTTTTCTCCACTGAAATTCAATATTCAAATAACACAGCTATTGTTGTTGGAAAACTAAAAATCAAAGATCAAGAAAGAGTCATTCAATTACCGCTTGAATTTTCAATTTCAGAAGATAAGCAACGATGTTCAATCAATACATCCACTACGATCCGTAGAAGTGATTTTCTCCTGGACTTTGGCGCAATGGATGCACTGGTTGGAGATGAAATCCAAGTGAAGATGGAAATTGCTTTAGCACTAAAACTCTGATAAGCTCTTTTTGTAACCCAAATAGACACCTATGGGAACGACAATCATTAAAGCTATCCACATCCACATGGGGCCAGTTGTTGAAAGTTCTGAAATAAAACCAGCCCATATAAGCGAAACTATTTGGACCACTACAATCAATAGGATACAAATTTTGGCGAAAGACAGGCTTATACGTGAAGCAACATATCCGGCAATGAATCCGGATCCACCTGTGTAGATCACCTTAAAAACAAGAATTCCCAGCTGATTTCTTACACTAAAATAATAATCCTGATCTGAAGAAAGTTTTTCAAAGGATGCTCCACTTGCAAGTTTCACAGTTATAAACTCAATGGATTCTGTAATTAGAGTGATCAAAACAAGGCCTGCTATGACGCCCAGGGTTAGCCTTACAAACTTCATACTTTTTTATACCAATGATAATTGCAATGCTTTATTAACAAGTCACTCAAAAGTATGATTTTGGACAACCCTTATAAGTGTTGTCATATAAAGACCAATTATGCCACTGCAAAATTGATTTCTGTGATCAGTTCTTTTTCATCTACCTGCTGAGGATCGCTCACATACACTTCAAAAGGATGGATGCCCTTCTTAGGTTTGAATTCCTTTGCCCGATGCATAGCATATAGGGTGCTCCATGCATTACCTAAATATTGGTAGGCTCCCACATGACTAACTGTATAAATCTTGGTTGCTGGGATTGATCCTTTCATCAAGCCATCTGGGACAGTATCCGGAAGGTTTTCAACGGCCCAGCCCCCTGTATAGTCCACCCTGTTTTTTGCAGGATCCCATTTATGATAGATCGAAAATGCCATTCCTTTTTTTAGGTCTGCATTTTCGTCTAAGAATTCTTTTAGTTTGCCAAAATCATACTGCATTTGCTCTCCCATTTGATCAATACCACATGAAGATTTGATGCCGATGTAATTGCATCCTTCAAAATCTGATTCACCTTTGAAATCCAATTTAGAGGATACTGATCCTGTCTCTACATATTCTTTTAGCATAGTTAATCCTCGATCATAGTCCATCGATATAAGTGCGGTCATCATTTTGGTCATCCAAAACATAAAAAAAGGAAGGCTACTGTCCATGGCCCAGGCCACTTTGGTCTTGTCTCCGTTCTGTTCCAAACGAAATCGAACCTTAGCTTTTGACTTCCATGGCTTGAGGAAATTTAAATCCATATCTAGTGCACTATCCTCGGATTCACTGGTAATGGACATATTACCAGAACCTGTCCTGTTCCCTACCCACTCATAGGACTTGGCATCTTCAGCAACCGTTACTTTGGCTTCAGGTTCCGTAATTAACCATGGAGACCATGGTCGCCATTGATTAAAATCACTAATGATTGCATAAACTTTATCTGCAGGTGCTTCGATCTCAATGGATCGTTCAATGTTCATTTTAGGCATAAGATTAGAGTGAGTTGTTGATCCTATGAAAATACGGAATATTAGGAATAATTCTCTACGATATATGGAAATTCATTCCACTATATGCCAACCATCTCATTTTTTTCACTATCCCACAGCTTTAAAGACAGGCTATTCCTAATATCACGAAATGATAAGGTAGTAATGGTTGGGTTCTGTAACTCAGGAATATTCTTCATTGCTTCAGGAAGTCGATAAAATGGAATTCTGGCATTGACATGATGCACATGATGATAGCCCACATTTGCAGTTACCCAACGCCAAAAACGATTCATTTTTATGAAGCTTGAGGAATGAAGTGCGGCATCCACGTAGTTCCACTCGTCATGATTCATCAGTTTTACCCCAGGAAAATTGTGTTGTGCATAGAAGACATAACCACCAAGCAATCCCATGACAAAAAAAGGAACGGCAAAACCAAGCAACCACGAGGTATAACCTAAGGAATGAAAGATCGATATTGAAACGAGTAAATGGAGAATAAAGGAGACAACTCCATCCCAATGTTTTCTTGGGTTTTCAAAAAAAGGATACAGGCAAAACGAAACCATAAATACCGATAGATAGGACAAAGTAATTGTAATAGGGTGCCGTATCAACAAATACTTTCTTTGAGCCAATTTAGAAAGGCTTTCAAACTGCTTTTTCTCCAGTATCGGAAAACTGCCAAGCACTATTTCAATGAATTGTGAGTTATGGGCATGATGATGATTGTGAACATGGTTCCAAATGCTCATGGGGGCTAATGCAAAAAGTCCAAATCCCTTCATGAGTATATCTGCAATAGCTGACTTTACCAGGATGGCCTGGTGGTTATAATCATGATAAATGACAAACAATCTCCCAAGGCACAAGCCAGCAGATATTCCTGCAATGATTTGTATTGGTGTAAAATCAATGAAAAGGCCAGTTATGAAAAATGCAACCATCAGTAGGAATGTGGAAAGAAACAATATCCAACTCTTCACTCGATCTTCCTTGACAAAAGGTTGTGTTTCCTTGATTAGGTCATTTTTCATCGTCTAAGCTTATGCAAAGCGCATATTTTAAACTTAGATTAAGTTCTCAAGATTTGGTTACAAGAAATCACCAATTTGAATTAAGGCTCCACCCACATTCCATTATCCTTGATCAGGTCGATCAATTCATCTAAAGCATTTTCAGAAGGGACACCTCGCTTGACGACCTCTCTTCCCTTATACAAGGTAATCTTTCCTTTGCCCGATCCGACATATCCAAAATCAGCATCGGCCATTTCACCAGGACCATTTACAATGCACCCCATGATACCAATTTTGACTCCTTTGAGATGATCGGTTCGCTTTCGAATCATTGCAGTTGTTTCCTGAAGATCAAACAGGGTACGCCCACACGATGGACATGAGATATATTCTGTTTTTGTAATTCTTGTACGTGCAGCTTGCAGAATTCCAAAGGCTGTTTGATTGTATAACTTCAAAGTATCAAGGTCTGGTGTCTCTGTAGAAGAGATCATCAAGCCATCCCCCATTCCATCAACCAAAAGTGTTCCTGCATCAGTAGAAGCATGGATCATGAGTTCATCTGAAGTTAAACTTGGATATGATTGGTTAAAAACAACAGGAACATCAATTCCATTATCAATCAATTCCAAAATAAACCTTCTAATACTAGCTGTTCCGTGCGTATTTTCAGTATTTAAAATAGCAACGGAGTTTGAGTGCTTCTTCAGCCAATCCAGGTAATCTTCGGCTTTTACATCAGTGTCGATGAGGATGAAATTTAGTTCATTATGAACTTCTTTAACTTCCTGCAAATCAGTAATTAAAGGATATATACTTTGAGTATTATCTAAATCTTTCCAAACAAAGTAGTCTACAATTTCTTTGAGTCCATTGGGAAGCATGAAAGTCACAGGAGTGGAACCGGAATAGACATAGTCAGCGCCTGTATCATTCATACTCCATTTGTCCAATTCAGGTAAATAGAAATGGCCAATACTTTTTAGATATTTAACAGAAACATCATTGAGTTTGGAAAGGTCAGCGACAACTCGAGGTACATTCTTACCACCGAAATTGCCTGTTTCTCTTGATGATCTACGTGAATAATCAAATGGATTGATGGGGCTTACATTGATTTGTTCAATAGGTTGCTGCACAGATTTACGTTCCAAGCGGTCAACCATGATTTGAGCTACCGGGGCCTCTACTTCAGGTTCTTCAGTTAACGATACCCGCACAGTATCTCCCAGCCCATCTTCCAATAAGGTGCCAATGCCTACAGCCGATTTAATTCTACCGTCTTCAGCTTCGCCAGCTTCTGTTACCCCTAAATGCAATGGATAAGGCTCCAAACCTTCCAAATCAAGCTTATTCACCAACAAACGATATGCCTGGACCATAACCTGGGGATTACTGGATTTCATGGAAATAACCAGGTCCTTGTAATCCATTTTTTCACAGATTCTGATGAACTCCAGTGCGGATTCAACCATCCCCAGCGGGGTATCTCCATAACGGCTCATGATCCGATCCGACAAGGAGCCGTGATTGGTTCCTATGCGCATCGCAGTTCCATTTGCTTTGCATATTTCAACCAATGGGGAAAATTTGTCTTCTATTCTCTGAAGTTCAGACGCATAGGTTTCATCCGTATATTCTATTTCTTCAAATCGTTTCTTATCGGCATAATTGCCCGGATTAACACGTACTTTTTCGACAATGGTGGCAGCCAACTCAGCTGCATTTGGTGTGAAGTGGATATCTGCTACCAGAGGAACGTTGCATCCCCTTTTGACTAGCTCATTCTTGATATTTTCAAGATTTTGCGCCTCTTTCATACTTGGAGCGGTAATTCTCACGTATTCACAACCAGAATCAACCATGCGCAGCGTTTGTTCGACAGTTCCCATTGTATCCATTGTATCAACAGTTGTCATCGATTGCACCCGGATTGGATTGTCTCCACCTATCGGAATACCTCCAATGTTTACCTCTCTCGTTTTCCTTCTTGAGTAAGATGTCAAGCTATTGCAATACTTGTGATCCATTTAGATATCGCCTAGTTGTGGTCTTATGATGATGTCTTCAATAACTGTTCGGGGACTTAACTTGTGAGTAGCGTAAATGTTTTCTGCAACGTCTTCAACACTGATAAATCGTTCTTCAGGAAGATCCGTCCCATCCCAACTATCTGTAAGCACGGCTCCAGGAAGTACAGCGGTCACACGAATACCAAACTCCTTTAGCTCCTCTCGAAGCGCTTTAGACATTCCATACATAGCAAACTTTGATATAGAGTAAGAACCTCCATTTGGGTACGCCATGAAACTAGCTACCGAACAAATGTTGAATATATCCCCTGACTTTTCCCTTTTCATAGACTGAATCAACCCCCTGGAAACATAATAAGCACTGTAAAGATTTGTATGGATCATTTCCTCCAATGTTCCCTCTTTTTCCTCGTGAACAAGACCTGGAATAAAACGACCGCTGTTATTAACCAGTACAGCTATTGGTTTTGCAATCAATCGGACAAATTCAATGAAATGGTCAGTCTCCTCTTTTTTGGAAAGGTCGGCCCTTGTTGCATGAATTGAAGTCCCATGCTTTGATTTCATTTCTTCTTTCAAAGCACTTAAATCATCCTCACTTCTCGAACAGGTTGCAATAGAGTAGCCTTCTCTTGCGAATCGATCAACAATTGCTTTTCCAATTCCTTTAGAGCCTCCAGTAACTACAACTAATCGTTGCGAATTATCCATCTTTTCTTTTTGATTGTTGCTTATCGTGTTATTTTGGCAAAGCTAATCCAACTTGAAATGAACCAGCGGCAAGAAGGCATATAAATGAAGCAACTCGGCAGATTCGTACTTTTTATTGGTCAATTATTCGTTCGAAGAGAGACATTTCGAACCTATGTGAAATTGGTATTCGATGAAGCAATTAAGGTTGGATATGATTCCATTTTTATTGTTGTCATCGTTTCTGCTTTTATGGGTGCCGTGACTACCGTGCAAACGGCCTATAACCTTATCTCCCCTTTGATTGCAGACCCGGTCATTGCATTGGTTGTGAGAGACATGACTCTCATTGAACTGGCTCCTACCATCACAGCAATTGTGTATGCTGGAAAAGTTGGTTCAAACCTGGCAGGCGAGTTGGGTACCATGCGAATCACAGAGCAGATTG
>JANQST010000109.1 GCA_028279155.1 Cyclobacteriaceae bacterium | reverse complement strand
CTCAAAATCGACTTGTTGTTTGTCAATACTCCGGGAGATTTTGTGCCTGATATGGCAATGCTCAAAAGAATGGAACAATATTATACGTTCTCAGGTCATAGAATTGAAAATTTGCGAATAATAAGTGCTTATACCATTGATGATGGTATTTCAGGTTATCATTTGGATCATCCGGATGCACTTGTAGCAATGGTGACTCATGGTCAGAGTGGGATCGCTGGATTATTTCATAGAAGCAGGGTGGAGGAGATCGTAAATCATTCGAAGGCTTCCTTAATAAGTGTAAAAATGGAATAACTCAAATGACTGACTTCATTCAGCATTCTCGATGACCAGTCTCATTTCAAATCCGGATAGCGGCAATTAGCTTGAGTTTGAAATGAAAATTACATTCTACGGATATAACACTTTCCTCATTGAATGGGGAACAAAGAAGATTGCCATTGATCCCGGAGCAAGTTTCTACTTGCCAGATTTCTTCAAAACCCTGATTCCCAAATCCGAATGGAGTGGAATAACGCATATCCTGGTAACACATGGAGACCCGGATCATCATTGGCATACTGATCGGGTTGCCACTGCTTCCTGTACGAAAGTGATCTGTAATGAGAAAATGGTCCGTACAATCAATGGTGAAAGACTAATGTTAGGACCGAGAGACAAAGGGTTGAAATTTACTACTTTGATCAAAGAACTGTATACAGTTGGAGTCGATGAGACAATAGAGGTAGACCAGTTGGAAGTTACTGGAGTGAAAGGTACCCATGGCCCGCTAACATTAAAAATCGGTCCGTTCTCCAAAACACTGTACGAAGGTCCGGATGAACGATTTGGCTATGGCGAAATGGGCTTTCAGATCAAGTTTGAAGGACAGTCGATTGTGAATCTCGGTGATACAATTTTGTATGAGGATGAGTGGAGGAAGTTAAAGTCTCCAGATGTGCTGATGGTGCCAATTGGAGGCAAAATAGCTGGTAATACGATGAATGAAGAGGAAGCGTTGAAAGCTGTTCGAGTAATCAAACCGAAGATGGTCATCCCAGTCCATTACAACTGTGGGGCTATGTTTAATAAATGTTACAATCCTGCAGATGATCGAATGTTCAAAGAGAAGGTAGAGGAATTAGGACTGAATTGCGTGATCCTTCAAAAAGGCGATTCAATTTTTTTGGAACAGCACAACGAAGAAAGCACTAGACAATATTTGTTTGACTAATAGTTGATTTCGTGAGTTAACATCAAGGGAATCAAAGATCCTAAACAAAAAAAGCCACCCTTTCGGGTGGCCATTCTTAAATCCGATAATTGTTAACAATACTATTGAATTGATAAGTCAAATTCTATATCTACATCAGTACCGCCATCATCCGAAGTAGAAGTAGCACTTTTTACTCCACCAGGTTGATGTTTTAACATTACTCTGAAAGTGCCTGCTGAAGTTGTAGCAACTCCAGTCGTCCAATTGGTTGATAAACCAACAGGTTGTCCATTTTCATCTTGATCATTATAATTAATGTCATCTGCTCTGGCATCAATATTTCCATCTCCCATTGGATCAGTGAAAATGTCTGCAGTGAAAGCAAAGAAGAACATATGCTCATCATCTTCCATTTCAATTTCAGCTGTAATATCCTCAGGTTCCGCTCCCAATGTATTAGCTAGCGTGATAGACATTTCGTATGTTGTGTTTGGTGCCAGTTCAATGTCATCAATGGTCGGGTTAGCTACACCTTCGCCATCTGAGTCAAACCAGGTAGCCGTTATCGCTGTTCCACCACCAGCAGGAGTGAAGGTCAATACAATTTCATTGATAACTTCTTCCGCCTCATTCGGATCTTCTTCGATATTTAGAGGGAAAGTAATATCAATATCAGTACCGCCATCGTCCACAGTGGAAGTTGCAGTTTTCACACCTGGTTGATGTTTAAGAACTACTTTGAACTCACCAGCTGTTTCTGTATGAGCTCCAGCGGTCCAGGTGGTAGAAAGCCCGATTGGCAGTCCGCCATCGTCCTGATCATTGTAGTTTACAGCATCGCTTCTATTGTCGACGTTTCCGTCACCCGTTGGATCGGAAAAGATATTATTAGTAAATGCAAAGAAGAACATGTGTTCGTCAGCTTCTTCCTCGATTTCAGCCGTGATGTCCTCCGGTTCTGTACCTAGCGTGTTCGCTAGTGTAATAGCCATCGTGTATTCAACTCCTTCTTCCAAATCAATATCATCAATGGTTGGGTTGCCCACACCTTCTCCATCTGCATCAAACCAAGTTGCTGTTACAGCATCTCCACCACCAGCAGGAGTGAATGTCAAGACAACTTCGTTGATAACTTCTTCCTCTTCATTTGGATCTTCTACTATACTTAAAGGAAAAGTAATATCAACATCTGTACCACCAACATCGGAGCCAGAAGTAGCTGTTTTTTGGCCATCTGGTTGATGTTTAAGAATTACTGTGAATTCACCTGGTGTTTCTGTGTGAGCACCTGCTGTCCAGGTGGTAGAGAGCCCTAAAGGTTGTCCATTGCCATCCTGGTCATTGTAGTTTATTGGATCCGCTCTATTATCTACATTTCCGTTACCTGTAGGATCGGAGAAAATACCATCTGTGAAAGCAAAAAAGAACATATGGTCAGCATCTTCTTCACTAATTTCAGGAGTGATGTCCTCAACTTCAGTACCTAAAGTATTGGCAAGAGTCATTGATAACGTATACGTGACTCCTTCTACCAGCTCAATATTGTCTATAGTAGGACTACCCTCACCTTCACCATCTATATCCAGCCATGTAGCATTAATGGAATCTCCATCGCCATCCGGAGTGAATGTTAAGATGACTTGAGAAATTACTTCTTCCCCATCATCTGGATCCGGGTCATCATCATTAGTACAGCTCACCATTAAGCCTAGACTTAATAACAGGAGCGAAAAAAATAATAGCTTATTCGTTTTCATTGTTTAGTTAATAAATGTCCTTTTTTGGAATAATGCAATATTATTGCATTAACTAATGATATGCAATACTGCTGCATTTAAAATTGATAAGCGGCAGATATACTGAAGTTACGGCCGGGAGCGTCAGAGAAATACCTTAGCCGATCTGTATAAATTCGAAAGTTGGAGTTTATGATATTGTTAACCTTGAGTTCAAAGTTCCAATGATTCTTTTCATATTTCACATCGGCTCCAATAAGGAAGAAATCTTGAGGAGGTACCATAAAATCAAAAATATCAATGTTTCGGTCTACCTCAACATCACCATCATCAATACGAATTGGTTCAATAACTGCAGGAGCATTCCATTGTTGGGCGGTGTAATTTAAGTTCAATCCATAGCTCCAGGGACCCTTTTCCAGTTCGATGGTATAATTGACATTTAGTGGTGGAATTTCAATTAGTGGCTGTTGTCTATCTGTACTCTTGGCGTACACATAGGATATTTTCACTTCTGATGTTAATTGATTTGTGTGGTTGTACCTGATGTCCAAGTCACTTCCCAGGAAAAGTGCATCGGTCTGATCGTATATGAAATAAGCAAAGGTTCCCGCAACGTTTGTAGTGACTCCATATGGCCTTAGAAAAATATAGTCATTGATTTTGTTGGCGTGAAATATGAATTCCGCAGTTGTTTTAGCTTTTTTTAATTCAATTCCGGAGACCCATTTGATGCCTTTTTCTATAGGAACAGGTCGATCTGATTCATCAAAAATTCGGTTAAGAGGTGTAGCGATAGAGGGTTCTAATTCGTAGCGCCATAATCCGAACTGTATTCTTGAATGATGATAGCCAAAGGAATATAGTTCGGCAACATTGGGTGGACGCCAGGCAGAGCCAATATTGGAAAATAGAGACAGCCCTTCACCTAGTTGTTTTCGCAAACCTAGTGTGAACGTGGCGTTAGAAAAATCAACTTCATTTGCATAAGTAAAAGTGTCCCTAATTGTATCTGCAACACTTAATGTTTGAAAATCAAATCGAGCACCCATTTCTAATGTAGTTCCATCAAGGTTGTATGATTGGATAGTGAAGGCGCCAATGTTAAAAACATCATAGTCGGGGACAAAATTGATGGGGTTTGAGCCTGGCTCATTAACACTCTTTTGTGTATATAATTGAACTCCGGAATTTCCACTCCACCTTCCTTTTCGAGGTTGAATCCATTCCGTTTCAATACTATGTGAAACAAGTTTTAAGTCAATAACGGGGCGCTCATTTAGTTCACCTCTTCTTACATCAAACTCTCGTCTTACATTTTGCTGAACAGCATATTGTAAATTGAATACATGCTCGCCCAGGAAAACTGACAAGTTCGATTTCAAAAGACCATGTGTTGTTTCCTGTCTTGGGTTTTGGATGTCGTGGGTTGGATCAAATGTTGGGTTAGGAACATCTCTGTCAATGGCGTTCTGTAAATCTCTCAGGTTTCCAACAATAGATGCTCTTAGAATCCCCAATTTCTGTTCATAGTAGCTTCCTGTTACTTGGAGATCAAATTTGGGTTGATGCAATAAGGTATTAAAACTACCTCCATATTCACGCTTGCCAGTGTTAGACAAATTGTAATCAGGAGCTTCCAAATCACCTTGATAAATTCCGAAACCACCAACATTCCATGCAAATCGGTGAAGACCCTGGCCTATACTTACCTTTCCACTATTTGCTCGACCATTGGTTTGATAGGATGTAGCGATCGAGCCATTTAGACTTTTGTTAAATGCAGGTTTTTTTGAGTTGTATAGGATTACTCCTCCAAGAGCTTCAGGTCCATACTTCACGGTTCCAGCCCCTTTTACTATTTCTATCTGGTCGACATGGGATGGATCTATTTCCGGAGCATGTTCCTGACCCCAAACCTGATAGGCGTGCCTTACTCCATCGTTGATCACAAGAACTCTGTTTGAATGCAAGCCATGAATAATTGGTTTGGAAATATTCGCTCCTGTTTTAAGAATAGAAACGCCTGTCAATTGCTCTGTGAGATCTCCAATTGAAGTGCTAACGAGTGATAATTTATCAATCTCTTTTCTTTGAATCGAAAGTGATTGAAGTTCTTCTGATCTCGATTCTTCAACAATTATGCTTTCCAGCAACGTTTCATCAGACGCCATGTAAATGACGGGATCGGAATGATGAAAGTCATGGTGATGTATAAGCTTCTTATAACCTACGAATTGAACTTCCAGGTGAACTTCTTCCTCACATATTCCAGTCAAACTAAAGAAGCCATTCTCATCACTTACCACACCATTCTGGCTATCTACAATTATTACTGTAGCAAAGGGTAGAGGTTCTTTTGTGTCTACATCTAATACCTGCCCACGGATTACACCCTTACATGGGGGTTGGGATTGACCATAAAGAATGAGTCCAAAAAAAACTAAATAATGAAAGAATTTCATTTTCTATGCACAAGTGGCACACACCCCATCTACGATAAGATTAACTCCTTCAACCTGATACCCAGACGGAACGGATACTTGTGGTACGGTTTTATCATCAATGCATTCAATTTGACCGCAATTGTTGCATTTAAAGTGAATGTGATTGTGATCATGATGATCTGGAGAACAAGTCTCAAAACAAAGACCAAATGTTGCAACACCGGTTGCATTTGGAATTTTATGAAGAATTCCGGAATCCAGAAAACTATTAAGCGTTCTGTATAGCGTTACTCGATCGTATTGCTTGAACTGATGCTCAAGATCACCCTGGGAAAGTGCACTTTTCTCTTCAAGAAAAAATCGAATTACATCGAGTCGACAATTTGTGATTCGAAGGTCATGCGATTTGAGTATATCTATTAATTGATCGGTATTAATCATTGCACAAAGTTACATTAATGCAACCGAATTGCATGTTAAAAAGTTCTTTTAGTTTAAAGTTAGTTAGCCAGATTAGCTTGGATGGTGTATCCTGAGTATGGGTTAAGGCAGGAATGATAGATCGATTAGATTATCTGTGGTAGGGCTTCCTTCCGGCCAACTGTACAATCAATAAAATAGCTATGAAAAATTTAACCCTTCTCATCGTTGGCTTCTTAGTCAGCTTAATCGTTTCGAGTTGCGAAGAATCCGGCAATACTTCATTAGAACTTCCTTTTGGAGGCAGAATTCAAAATTTTCAAAGTAATGGAATTACCAAAACCGATTTGACTTCATCCATATGGTTTTTCGAAAATGGATGTGTCTATCTTGTGGACAATTGTGACTCATTCAGGCTAGGAACCATTGAATTGAAGGATGAAGTGATCCTGTTCTCTGCTAGCTCCGAATGGCTCAATGGTGATCATTGTACATCCAGTGAAGCTCTTGTTGATTTGCTTAAGAATCTATCTGGCTCCTATCAACTTTCATCTTCTGAATTATTGACTATTGTAACAAATAGGGGAGATACAATGGAGATTCTAGGATCTGATATTATCATCGATCCGGCATGTCCTGCAGAAAACATCGCCAAATAGTTGAAATTATTCAATTTAAAAAATACGTGTTATCCATAATTGAGGTGTTTCAACCTAAAACCTAATGACCATTTTTCCTGATGTTGCCTTTGGCTGTCCAACCGAGCTTTTAGGCTTCTAAGAAAGATGAAGAAGACACTGGCAACTATATTTATTCTCATGTCCATTGGTTCTTTTTCTCAGGAAAGAATCAGCATGAGTGCCTATTTGAGTCAATTGGACTCAACAACGAATTATTCATTCTTCTTCAAAGATCAGTGGATTGCCCCGATATCAGTTGAAACATCAGATTCAACTGATCACATAGATCTCATAAGAAACACGATCTCTGCTTATGGGCTTAGACTATACATTCATGAAGAAGCAAAAGTCTTTATCTACCCGGATCCGGTCGAATTGGAGAGATATCAAAAGAATGAGTCGACAGCCGGAGGCTTAAGATCGTCTCACATCATTAGAATTGGTAATGCACTTGATTCTGATCGAAATGACGTATACCAATTGAGTGGACAGGTAGTTGACGAGTCAAACGAAATATTGGCGGGAGTGAATGTACAGGTTGATAATGTGCTGGTGACTAAAACCGACGAGAGTGGAAATTATGTGTTGGAGCTGAAGCCGGGTAATTACCTGATCATGTTTAGCTACGTGGGTAGAGAACTTGAGAAAAGATTTGTCACGCTGTTTTCTTCCGGAAGTTTGGATGTCCCCATGTTTGCAGACTCAGATTTACTGGACGAAGTAGTAGTTGAAGGCAGTGAGTTGGGGCGAGCAAGCGAAATTGGAACCGTAGGAGCTCAAAAGTTGAGTGTGAATAAGCTGGAGAAGTTGCCATCCTTTCTTGGCGATGTGGATGTTGTCAAGAGTACGATCGCGCTTCCTGGTGTGACCGTTTCTGGTGAGAGTTCTTCTTATTTAAATGTAAGAGGGGGCAGAAATGATCAAACCTTAGTATTAATGAACGGAACCACGATCTACAATCCCGGTCACATGTTAGGTTTTTTCTCTGTGTTCAATGGTGACTTTGTGTCTGAGGTCACACTATTCAAAGGAAATATACCGGCGAGGTACGGTATGCGTTCGTCTTCTGTTCTGGATGTCAAAATGAACAGATGGGCAACGAAAAAATTGAATGTGCTGGGAGGTATCGGAATAGCCAGTTCCAATATTGGAGTTAAGAGTAAACACTTCAATGACAAGCTTGACCTTCATATTGGTGGTAGATTGTCCTACGTTGATTGGATCCTTGACCTTGTTCCTGATGGGGATATAAACGGGAGCACTGCACGTTACGAAGATTTGAACCTCAATGCCCGATTGAGTATTAATGAAAAGAATCAACTTCTATTAACCAACTACTATGGAAATGATTTCTTCAATTACTCGGATGATGTTATTTACGAATGGCAGACAGTAAATAATGGCCTGAAGTGGACCAAAATCCTTAACAACGATTGGATAATTGAATCATCCGTTCTTAGAAGCAGGTTAAGTAATTCATCTGAGAGCCTATTGTTTAATGATGAATTCATTTTCAAGAATGGCATCACTGAAGAAGCATTTTCAAGTATCGTTAGCAGCTCCCAACTAGAGGCTGGATTTGATGTAAGGAGCTATTCCATTGACATTGGGGACATCAAACCTACAGCTGAAAATTCATTAGTTCGTGAACAATCTTTTGATGAAGAAAACCTCTTGAATGTTGGAGTGCATGCAAGCTACCGAATTCCATTAACAGATAAGCTTGAGCTTCAACCCGGTGTGCGATTCAATTATTTTATGAATTATGGGCCGTCCAGTGTTAACCAATATGAAGATGGACAGCCTTATACACCCGAGAATGTGATTCGTGTGGAGGAATATGCTTCCGGAGAAGTTATTTCTTCTCAAGGAGCATTGGAACCCAGGGTAGGAATTTCTTACACAGAAGGGCCGAGAACTTTACGACTTGGATATTCCCGAATCAATCAATTTCTTCATATGATTTCGAATACAGTGCTGGACAATCCTTCAACTGTATGGAAAGGAAGTGATAATTACATACCTCGTTCAATTATCGATCAGTATTCACTTGGTTATCAATATGATATAGAAGAAAATGATCTCTCTTTTTCTATTGATGGATTTTTCAAAAGAACAAAGAATGCAATTGATTATCGAGATGGAGCAGTTCTGATTGCCAATAACAATTTTGAACAGCAGATACTACTCGGAACTGGTACTTCCTATGGAGTGGAATTTTTAGCTTCGAAAAACAAGGGTTTATTAACCGGGTTCTTTTCCTATACCTTTTCCAGATCCTTCATAGAGGTGGATGATAAAACCCAAGGGATCCAAATCAATGGAGGGAATCGATACCCTTATTATTCGGATAGGCCGCACAGCGTTAAGGCTAACTTTGATTACAAAATGTCCAAGAAATGGACACTTTCATCAAATTTCACCTATATCTCAGGAGCACCGATCAGCGCACCAATTTCAATCTTTGAAATCGAAGGCACACAGATTCCTTTCTTCACAGATAGAAATTCTAATCGGATTTCAGACTATCACCGATTAGACCTTGTGATCACCTGGAAGAATCGAATCAGGAAGTCCAAAAAGAATAATGATCGATGGGTGCTAACGCTATACAACGTTTATGGACGAGACAACATAGCTACCATCTTTTTTTCAAGCAGGGATGGATTACCAAGCCAGCCATTCAAGTTGATCAATGTTGGAAGAATGTTGCCAACGCTTACTTATAAATTCCAATTCTGATGAAGTCAAAAGTATTAAACATTCTGTTTGTTATTCTCTTGGCTTGTAGCGAGCCACATGATTTTGAAATTGTCAGCTCAGCCGTGAATATCATTGATGCCAAAATCTCTGACCTGGTTGGAAGGTCTTACATCAACATGTATGTAAATACGGAGAATGGGAGGGTTAGTATTCAGAGTATGAATGTTAATTTAATAACTGATCAGAATGATGTTATTCCTTTTGAGTATAGCCCTGACGAAAATCTGTATCGCCCCCAGGACCCAACATTTGCTGCTGAAAGTAGTGTTGAATATAGAATGATGGCGTCTGTTCAAAATGAAATTATTTTTGAATCTGCAGCAGAGCAAATTGAGTCACAAGTGAATTTCAGATTTGCAATTGAAGATACAACACTATTTGAACCACAAATTGATGGAATTACTGGTGTGGAAAAAAAAGCCAAAGCCTTTGTTGCAAGAATCCCACCGATAGCTGAAAACACCTATTTGAAACTTGATTTCAAGTATTCGTTTCCGGATATGTTCACTGGAGATACAACCGTTCGTTCGTTTATTGATGAGTTTGCTTTATTTACAAATGTTGGTATAGCACAAACAATGGACAGTATTGCAATCCCAGTTCGCAGTAAGGTCTTTTCAGGTTGGTTCTTTACAGATCACACGATCTTATCAATTTTTTGTAATGAGGGTGAATGTACATTTGAGGATCCATGCTGTGGCAATCCATGCTGTGGTTATTCCGAAACATGGCCAGCTGTGTATGAAATCGTAGCTCAATCCATGTCACTTGACACATATAACTATTGGGAGGGAGTCGAAAAACTCAACAATAATAACGGCTTGGTTTTAGATACATATCCATTTCCGTTGAAAGGGAACGTAAGCTGTTCCAATTGTAATGGCGAAACCATTGGACTGTTTAGAGTGGTTTCAGAAACAAGAGAAAGAATTACAATCGAATTATAATGAGAAAACTTGTCGTAGCCTTTTTTTTAATCTGCTCATTCCTTTTTTCAAAAGCGCAGGAAAATGGTGACCTGATACTTGAAAAGTATAATTCGAATAAGCAAAACAACCCTCGGGAGTATTCATATTTAAGCACAGATAAGTCATTGTATTTCAGTGGCGGTGAACTCAATTTCTGTGCAGCCATCCTTGATCAATATTTGATGCCATCTCAGATGAGCGGGATTGCTTATTTGGAACTGGTTAATGAAGAGAATAGCTATCGAAGAAAGTATGTTTTCAGAGTTAACAAGGGGATACTGAACGAACGAATTATTTTGCCAATGGACCTTCCTACAGGTAATTATCAAGTAACTGTTTACACAAATTTCATGCGAAATGACTCTCTAGAGGAGGTGGCTCACAGCAAATTGATCTATGTTCAGCATACACAGGAGCCAACGAAACAAGTGGCCAGTGCTTTCTTACCAGTTGAGAAAGAGAATCGTTACTCAGCAGATATCATCACTATCAATATTGGTGAAACCAAATCCAAAGTTCTGTTTGAAATCCAATCGCCATTTGAGCAGCCAGTTGATGCTTTTTTTATAAGCGAGGGTTATTCTTCCATTCAGTTTACAGGTAAGATCAGTGTCAAACCTGGTAAGACAGATGTGGCTATCAATAAAGACTTGCTGAAAGGCAACTTTCAAAAAATTGTTTTGTTGGACAATGATCTTGAGGTCATGACTGCAAGGGGATATTACCTTCATCATTTAATCGATAGTCCACAAAACAACACACCCACCAGTTCTGGTGAGTCACTCGAAGAGAAGAGCTTTCTGAGCAAAATTGAGGCAACAAATAGCCCAAATAGTGACAGTCTTCATCTTTTTAGGAGAATTTACAAGTTGTATTACAATATTCCAGCTAGCGTTGACATTGACCACCTGAGTTTCACTGAACTCACATCTACTTCGATGTTTGCGAGCCATTCAGATTATGTTAAAAGGGAGTGGACTCGGATAATGAAAAATGAGGACAAGGGGACTCTTGCCTACACCCCTGAAAAAAATATTCATCTGAGAGGTTCCCTTGATGGAGATCCAAAAAAGATGAAAGAGGCTCATCTGGCTGTTCATTTTTTCAAAGCTGGTTTGGATATGATTGCACCATTAAAGCCTTCAGGTGTTTTTGATATTCAGATTCCATGGGTTATAGATGAAGATGTGTTCATTGCTGCTGTGGTAAATGAGAAATACGGAGATATTTCGGATGCTTTTTCGGTTGCCATTGAGACGTTCCAACCAATCAACTTTTCATCACGAGGGATGGATTTTTATCCAACTTATTTTACTGATAGCCTTATCAGTGGTCAGATGGAGCTCAATTATATTATGTCTACGCTTAATGAACCGGACGACACGGACTCTTTTGTGGATGAAATTATGGAGATAGAAAGAATCTTTAAGGTAAGTGACTATAGAAATATTTCAAGCTTTGAAGATTTCATCCGAGAAGCTGTAATGGATGTCACGGTGGTTAAAAAGGAAGGAGTCAATTCTTTGAATATCTATAATTCAATAAAACGAACTTTTAACAAGCCACAAATGATTATCCTTAATGATATTGTGTTGGAAAGGAGCAAACCATTATTTGATATCCCAATTGATATTTTAGAGTCAGTCAACGTTATTATCGATCGAGCAGACTTATCTGATTTGGGATCTACATTCACTGGCGGGATTTTGCGAGTAGTAAC
>JANQST010000095.1 GCA_028279155.1 Cyclobacteriaceae bacterium | reverse complement strand
CGACTTACTACTGTTGCTGCGCTGAAACGTTCGTACTCAATATCCATGTCGATAAGATTGCCATCTGCTGTCGCAATCAATAATTCGAGAAAATCCGTCTTTACTCTTGGTAAGACCACTTGAGTTTCCGGATCACCCATTCTGGCATTGTACTCAATGACATAGGGTTCTCCACCAACGTTGATCAGCCCAAAAAATATGAAGCCACAGTAATCAATTTTCTCTTTTTCAAGCCCTTTGATTGTTGGCTTGATTATTTTGTTACTGACTTTTTCCTTGAAACTTCTATCCGCAAATATTACTGGTGAAACTGCTCCCATCCCGCCGGTATTTGGACCCTTATCATCTTCAAGAATTCTTTTGTAATCCTTGGCTTCTGGCAAGATCCTAAAGTCCTTTCCATCAGTCAGAACAAAGAATGAAACTTCAATCCCATTAAGAAATTCCTCTATCAATACACGTTCGCTAGCCTTACCAAACTTCTTCTCGACCAACAACTCACGAAGAGCCTTTTTTGCATCAGGTAGCTCTTCGGTTATGATAACCCCTTTTCCTCCTGCCAAACCATCAGCTTTCAATACAAATGGTGGTTGCATCCTGTCCAGAAACTTGTCCCCCTCTTCCAAATTCTCAGCTGTGATAATCTTTGCTTTCGCTGTTGGAATCTTATGCCGATTCATAAAATCCTTTGCAAATTCCTTGCTGCCCTCGAGCATCGCACCTTCACTTTTTGGACCTATGATCCTAAGTTTCTTCAGGTCTTTGTCCTTAGAAAGAAAATCGACAATCCCATTGACCAGGGGTTCTTCGGGACCAACAACCAAAAGGTCTATTTTATGCTCTTTGATAGCATTTGAAACGGCATCAAAGTCCTTGATATTTACATCAAGATTCGTTGCGACTTTTCCTGTCCCCCCATTTCCAGGAGCTACGAAGATTTTCTCACATTTGGGGCTTTGCTTTATTTTCCAGGCAAGTGTGTGTTCCCTTCCTCCCGAACCAAGTATCAGTGTATTCATTAATTTTTGATCGTTGTAATACTAAGATTTAATTGCGGTAATCGGTAACTAAATTAATACGAATAATTGTTGTTGTGATAATTGATTTGAAGTCTACCGTCAGAAAAATGTATTAGCCTAATGTTTGGATCAATGTGCGTATTCTGACATGAATTTTATGCGCATAAGACGAACCTCATCCTCCGAATAATCATCCTTCAATTCATCCATCGCCTCCTCCATACTATCTGTTTCGGCATTGAGAAAGTAATCGTAAATATCATCCTGACGATCATCGTCCATCAATTGATCAATGTAATAATCGATATTGAGTTTAGTGCCCGAATAACAAATGTTTTCAACCTCATTGATCACTTGCTCATAGGTCATCCCTCTAGCATCAGCTATTTCCTCAAAATCCATCATCTGATCAATGTGCTGGATGATGTAGATCTTATTTTTTGACTTGGTCCCAGAAGACTTAACCAACACATCGGAAGCGGTAATGATATCATTGTCTTCCACGTATTCCTCGATCAATTCTAGGAAAGGTGCTCCAAATTTCTTTGCCTTGCTTTCACCAACACCAACAATCTGCTTGAGATCATCCATGGTTGTCGGATATAGTGTCGACATTTCTTCCATCGAAGGATCACTGAAAATCACATATGGAGGAATATCTTCACGGTGGGCAATATCTTTTCTCAATGCCTTCAGCATATCAAAAAGTGTCTTGTCGAAAGCGGAAACATTGACGTGTGCCCGTTCTGACTCTTCTTCCTCGCCGTCAGTCGTGTATTCGTGATCCTTGGATAAGTAGAAAGGATAGGATTTCTCCAGAAATTCCTTTCCTTTCTTAGAAACCTTAAACACCGCAGGATTTTCTACATCTTTTTTAATGAACTCATTCAGCAATGTTTGCCTGATCACTGATCTCCAGAAATACTCATCTTCATTTATTTCCTTGCCTTTCGTGAAAACATCCAATGAGTCATGACCATAACTCCTTACATGGTCGGTATTTTTCCCGGCAAGTAAACAGGAAATGTGATCTATCCCAAAACGCTCTTCCGTCTGTTGCACAGCACTTATTACCAACTTGATCATTTCCTGACCCTCGTATTGCTCTTTTGGATGAACGCAGTTGTCACACTTACCACAGTTTTCGACCGTATATTCTTCTCCGAAATAGTGAAGAAGTTGCTTCCTCCTACAAACAGCTGAATCCGCATAGGCAGCCATCTCCTCTAATAAGAATTTAGCGTTTTCCCTTTCTGTAACTGCCTTGTCCTTGTTGAATTTCTCAAGCTTTAGAATGTCGTTATAAGAGTAGAACATGAGGCAATAGCTATCAATCCCATCACGACCACCTCTGCCTGTCTCCTGATAGTATCCCTCAATCGATTTCGGAGCATCATAGTGGACAACAAATCGAACATCAGGCTTATCAATGCCCATACCAAATGCAATCGTTGCAACAATCACATCCGCGTCCTCATTTAAGAACGCATCTTGATTATTCATTCGCACTTTGGACTCTAAACCAGCATGATATGGTCTTGCCTTGATACCATTTACCTGCAAAAAGTTTGCAATCTCCTCCACCTTCTTTCTGCTTAGACAATAGATGATTCCCGACTCTCCTTTGTGCTCTTTAAGAAATTTGATCAATTGCTTTTTGGCTTCTTTTTTAGGCCGAACTTCATAATAGAGGTTTGACCTGTTGAAAGAAGACTTGAAAAGTTTTGCATCGTCCATAGAGAGGTTCTTTTGAACATCTAATTGGACCTTTGGAGTAGCTGTTGCTGTTAGTGCAATCATTGGTATCGAACCAAGCCTTCCAATAATATCTTTGATCCTTCTGTACTCCGGTCTAAAATCATGTCCCCACTCAGAAATACAGTGTGCTTCATCGATGGCTACAAACGAAATTTTCGCTTGCTTCAGAAATTCCACATTTTCCTCTTTCGTTAGTGATTCAGGCGCGACATACAGAAGCTTAACATCACCGCTTATTGTGTCTTTCTTTACTTTGTTGCTCTCTGACTTTGAAAGTGTAGAATTCAAAAAACGAGCATTTATTCCAACCGCATTCATTTGGTCAACCTGATTCTTCATCAGAGCTATTAGAGGGGAAATTACGATCGCTGTACCCTCTTGAACAATAGCTGGCAGCTGGTAACATAGGGACTTACCTGCCCCCGTTGGCATGATGACAAATGTGTTGTTTTTCTCTAGTATGTGGTTAATAATTTCTTCCTGTGTTCCACGGAAAGTATCATAACCAAATACACGCTTCAAACTATCCTTCAGACTGACCTCTAAAGTTGCTTCCATTAGTTGGGTTGATGTAAAAGGAATTTAACTAAAATCTATTTTTCAAACAAATATTCAACGCCCGCAAACTTGTTATTCCAACGCCTTCGTTATGGGTATATTTGCCGAATATATACGTTTTAAGCGATTTTCAGTTAAGATATATGAGCAAAAATGTGCATGTTGTTATTATGGCCGGTGGTAGTGGTACCAGATTTTGGCCGTATAGCAGGGATGGAAGGCCAAAACAATTCCTTGATGTCGTTGGCACTGGCAGATCGCTCCTTCAAATGACCTTTGACCGCTTCATTGAAATAACTACTCCTGACAAAATATGGGTGGTGACCAATGAGAAGTACGATGGCTTGGTTAAAGAGCAGTTGCCTGACCTGGGAGCTGATCAAATATTGCTTGAACCTGAAAAAAGAAATACCGCTCCTTGCATCGCTTATGCAGCATATAAAATCTTAAAGCAAGACCCCGATGCATCCATGATCGTAACACCATCCGATCATGCAATTTTCAAAGAAAAGGAATTCCGTAAAGTCATAAATACAGCGTTAAAAGACGCAACAAATGAGGAGCACTTAATCACAATAGGTATCAGGCCAAATCGTCCGGAGATTGGGTATGGATATATTCAGTACATAAGCGAGCCCGGAAGCACTGTGAAAAAAGTAAAAACCTTTACAGAAAAACCACAACTTGACCTTGCCAAAAAATTCCTCGAAAGTGGAGATTTTCTATGGAACTCCGGAATTTTCATCTGGTCAATTGATGCAATTATAAGGGCCTTTGAGACACACGATGAGGAAATGGCTACTCTTTTTGCTGGTGGTTTAAAAGAATATTTCACCAAAGGCGAAAAATCATTCATCAAAAAGACATATAGTCATTGCAAAAACATCTCCATTGACTATGCGATCATGGAGAAAGCAGAGAACGTTTATGTAGTACCTGGTGAATTTGGCTGGTCTGACCTGGGATCATGGAATGCGCTTCATGAAATTCGTGATAAGGACAAAAACGATAATGTCATCGAGGGATCCGCGCTCACGTATGACAGTAAGGACAACTTCATAAAAGGAAACAAGGACAAACTAATCTTGGTCCAAGGCATGGAGGGCTATCTCATCGCTGATTTTGATGATGTTCTCCTGATTTGCAAAAAAGAAGATTCCAGCATTTTCAAAGACTTCATTTCAGACGCCAAGTCTCATAAAGGAGGTAAACTGATTTGAACTCAGGATCGTTGACGGTGGGCCTCATATAGGATCATCCCAGCTGCAACTGAAACATTCAAGGATTCAATTTTCCCTGTCATTGGAATTTTACTGTTCTGATCGGATAGGGAAAGTAATTCTTCAGAAATTCCCTTTTCCTCAGATCCCATAATGATTGCAGAAGGAGATTTGAAATCAGCCTGGTGAATTGTTGACTCACTTTTTTCCGTGCATGAAATAATACTGATCCCAGAAGCTTTAAGAAATTCTACAGCTTCCAACAAACTCTTTTCCCGACACACGGGCAAATAATTCAAAGCTCCTGCAGAAGTTTTGATTGCATCTTCATTCACCTGGGCTCCCCCCTTAATTGGAATAACCACACCATGTACACCCATACATTCAGCTGTACGGGCAATAGCTCCAAAATTTCTCACGTCTGTGATTTCATCTAATAGTAGAAACAAAGGCACCTCTCCTCGCTCATACACCTCGAGCACCAAATGTTCAAGATTGGAATACTGAATTGGTGAAATCAGCGCTACCACTCCCTGATGGTTCTTTTTAGTGAACTTGTTAATACGCTCCGGGGGAACTTTAGAAAGCGGAGTTTTGGATTGATGAATCTCAAACATCAATTCTTTGATCAAATCCCCTTTTAGTGTTTTTTGAATAAATATTCGCTCCAGGTGCTGTCCTGATTTGAGGGCTTCTATTACAGCACGGATTCCATAAATAAGGTCTTGTTTCTTGATCATTCGCTCCTCCTCCGCATAGCAGCCACAAATTCAAACCAAGATTGCTGATGACCTAAATTTCTTCTGAGCGCATAAGTCTCTGGCGTGAAGAAGGTTGAAAAAATCGTGTATTCAAAAGAAGGGCCTTCATCGTAAAACCACTCTTCTTCATTATCCGATCGATACACCTCGTCGGGCACACCGTAGACAATGTAGATCATCCCTCGATCTGTTTTCCACCCCAGTTTAAAATCAGTAAATCGTTTATTTGCCTGCTCAATCCAATTATAATAATTACGAATCGCGTTACGAGCTCTGAATTTGCTGGTAAAAGTTTGTATCCAGAATGAGTCAAAAGACTCCCGAAGGTTTCTTGAGTTCGTAAGACTTTTTCGTTCAGGCTCATTTAAAATATAGTGCATTGAAGTAGCCAGCTCCTTTAGTAGTTTGAATTCCGGGTAGTAGGGGGAAACTTTCATTATTGTTACTCCTGATAGCGCATTGGAATCCTGTCTAACCACATAAAAATTATTATCGGTGAAGGTGACGGAATCAGAAAATTCAAATGTCGAGTCAGGCAAAATTGAAGGCGCAAGTGCTTTCATGCTTGCCATGGGTGGATCCGCCGGTTCCGCATCCTCCACATACTCAGTAGCGTGGAATCGATCGCTACCAATCCAACTAAAATTTGAAGTATTAAGGAAGTTATCAAAAATGGGCAAGCCATCGTTATCAACCAATAAAATAGAAGGATACGCAAGGGACCCATTTTTCAAACGGATGTCATAGTAGTAAAAGGCTCCATCCTGTGAAATTTTGGCTACCAATAAGTTTTCTTCTGGCTTTTCAAAAGAGAGTTTCATAATAAAACTCACGGAATCAGAATAAATGGTATCCAGGTTGAATTCTCTTAACTTCTTATGCGTTTCAGATAAATAATTAGGTTGTATTAAATAGTCGATATCCCAATCGACACCTTTCCTGAACTTAAATAGCATATAGATGGTCAAAGAATCTCCATTCTGAACAATTCGATCCTGCATCTGGATCTCTGCTTTTGGATCATACTGCCAGGAAACATTGACCCTTGAAAAATCAAGTGCCATTGTTAAAAATCCTGTTTGAAATAGCAAACAACAGATGATGATCTTGTAAACGCTCATTAACCTCCAAATTAGTTAAATAATTGATTTCTTTGCATCCTGAATTAGCATATAATCCATGGGCGTATACACGACAGAAATTGCTTCTGACAAAATTCCATCTGACAACCCAATCCACCAGCGTTTATTAAAAGCTTATTACGCTGCAAACCCTTATGTGACAGGTGATCTATTGGAATTGGGGTGTGGTGAAGGTCGTGGTGTTGAACTGCTTGCTCCATTAGCTAAATCCTACACAGGCATTGATAAAATCAAGAGTGTAACCGAAGCACTTTCCAATAAATATCCATCGTACAAGTTTTCAGATGGTGTATTTCCACCTTTCCCTTATGAGGACAACTCCTACGACACAATCGTGACATTCCAGGTGATCGAGCACGTCAAGAAGGATGAAGAATTTATCAAGGAGATTCATAGAGTACTAAAAGAAGGTGGCAAAGCGTTAATCACCACACCAAACATTAAAATGACGCTCTCAAGAAATCCGTGGCATGAAAGAGAGTACACCGCTGATCAACTGGAGGAATTGTGTTCCAGGTATTTCAAAAGTGTAGAGATGAAAGGAATAGCTGGCAATGAAAAAGTAATGGAGTATTACGAACAAAATAAAGTTTCTGTAAACAAGGTGATGCGATTTGACATTTTCAACCTGCAGTATCGATTGCCTGCATCAATCCTCAGGGTGCCTTACGATTTGTTGAACAGAAGGAATCGAAATAAGTTGAAAACATCGGATGATGAACTCGTTAAATCCATAGGGCATGAAGATTATTTGGTAAAGGGAAAAGATGAACAAAACCTGGACTTGTTTTGCATCCTAACGAAATAGAATTGGTAAATTCATAGCAAACATTGAAGACTAAAAACTATATATCATTTCTTTTCATTTTGCTATTGTCGCTATTTGCTTTATCGCCAGCTGAAGCACAGAAAAAGAAGAAAAGAAAAAAACAGAAGATTGAAACAGCCATTGCCACCGCACGATCTTATATAGGGACACCTTATAAGTGGGGCGGAATGACCAAAAGCGGAATCGACTGTTCCGGATTGATCCACAATTCCTACAAGACCATTGGTGTTAAACTACCAAGAACGGCCAAGGAGCAATCTAAGGTTGGGAAAAAGCGAGGATGGGATGGAATTAAGAAAGGGGATATCGTTTTTTTCAAGTTCAAGCAAAAAGGGAGTCGATGGTGGCATACAGGTATGATCACGCATGTGAGTAAGGATAAGATCAACTTCATTCATGCCTCTTCCAGTCGGGGTGTGGTCGAATCCAATTTGATGAGTGACTACTACAGGAAGAATGTGAAAAACTTCCGAAGAGTAATAAAGTAGCTTTTTTCCATTAATTTCGTCCGCCATTCACGACAGATAATTGGGGCTATAGCTCAGTTGGCTAGAGCGCTACACTGGCAGTGTAGAGGCCGCCGGTTCGAATCCGGCTAGCTCCACAATTATCAACTTCATACAACTTTATTGAATGATTTTGAGCAAAAGAGGGGCAACCATGGGAGCAACATTTTGAAGACGGGTGGTAATTTGAACTTTTAATCACCGTACGCATCTTCTCCAAAAGCTTCGAAAAACTTAGACCGATGCTCCATTAGAATTTCTCTTATTTCCTTCCTAGACTTTACTAGCAAGTACGCCAAGAATGTAACCAATCCGACTTGAATGGTAGTACCAAATATGATAATGGTTGATTCCGTGTTCCTTAACAACAGGATAAATGAAACTGTAATAGAAATTAAACTTCCAGCTAAAGCAATATTTATTCTCTTATCCATAATTATATTTTTTGTTTGATTTATTGATATAAATCAAACATTTTAGATGATTTAATCAAACGTTTAGAGTAATTATTTTAATTAAATCATCGTTTTTGTATGATTTTAGTATATTTATGTACGAATCAAATTGGAAATGCTAAGAATAAAAGAACTAATAAGAGACAGTGGAATAACTGGAAAGGAGTTTGCAAAG